>CAMCUP010000012.1 GCA_945878885.1 Polynucleobacter meluiroseus
GTTGAGTTCTCATAACCAATACCAACTTGACCATAAAAGCCAGTAAAGACTGATTGGGCTAAAGCAGGTGCAGTAAGGCTCATTGCGCCAAGAGCAATCAGCAACTGCAAACGGGGTTTATTTAAATAAGTCATTACTAACTCCTTATAGTTATTATGGATTAATTTATAGGTACATTACCAACACCGCAGGCGCCACCCCATTTCTCTCATCAATCTGACCATTCACCTAGGGCGCAGTTAATGAAAGTAGTAGTAATAAAGACCATCTACTGAAAAATCTTCATTTGTGTAGTAGTTACAAATGTTAGCGTAACAGTAAAAGCAGAAGTAGACAGAGTAGGTGTTGTAGTAGGGGCTGAAGAAGGATCCACCCAAAGCAGCGCATTGCTGCGAAGT
Organism: Polynucleobacter meluiroseus; assembly: GCA_945878885.1. Classification (GTDB taxonomy): domain Bacteria; phylum Pseudomonadota; class Gammaproteobacteria; order Burkholderiales; family Burkholderiaceae; genus Polynucleobacter; species Polynucleobacter meluiroseus_C. The sequence goes on from CAMCUP010000012.1 coordinate 399, forward strand.
AGTAGAATTATTAGCTGCAATATCACAAGCATTTTGCTGCATCGTATTTAATGAATAGTAGCTAGTTAAACAGTTAGCTGGGCTCCAAATAGTCATCGCCGCCACAGGAGCTACCCCAGTACGCTCATCAATCTGACCATTGATCTTGGGTGCAGTAGCTGGCGCAGAAGCCGCAGTTGCAGTTGTTGATGGGGCGGCTGCGCTAGTAGGGGCGGCAGCACTCACAGCACTAGCTCCACTAGACGCCAAATCATTACCACCCCCACAAGATACAAGACCTAACATCACCAAAGGAGTAATCAGCCCAATAGTTACTAGCAATGATTTGAATTTCATATGCCCGCCCTTAGTTATTTTTTTTATGAAATATGGAAAATTTGCTATTAAATCCTAGCATAAGTACTTATTTTTGAAAATAGGCTATTAACCCAATAAAAAACCACTCAAAATTAACAGAAATACCTGTTGAAGTAATTACAGGGGATGCTTTACCCACATTAGAGCGCTGGGGAATTCCTGCCATTGGTGCTGGAGCAGCTACAGCCTTTGTGGCTATTGTCATCGATTAACTTTTTAAAGTGATAGTATAATTTTTCTTGATTAGGCGATTTAGAAGCGCCTAATAATCCACCTTATAGTCAGTTAATAGCATTTAGTCATAGCAACCAAGGAAAAATGATGCGCTCTTGTTTAAAGCTTTTGGTATTAGTGCTGGTTACCATGAGTCTCATGGCTTGCGGCTGTTCCGAAATTAAATTCTATTGCTCAACGGGGGGTGACTGCTACTCCTGCTCAGCTGGGTAAGTAAGCTAATTATTATTATTAGATAATTTATTGCTACTCATTGAAAGTTCTGCGACTTAGATTTTGGGTGTCTATTGCCACCCTCTGTATTGCTTCGGTAACATGGGCGTTGCCTACCGGGTTTGTTTATATTGATGATGAGATTCCAGGCATTCAAGTTGACCTGAGGTATGCAGGTAGCAACAATTTTGTGGGGCGCCCCATTATCGGGTATGTTACCAACCGAGCAGTCCTAACTACTCAAGCTGCCAAGGCGCTCTCAAGGGTTCAGGCTGATCTCAAACCCTTTGGACTTGAATTATTGCTTTACGATGCCTACCGCCCACAAAGGGCGGTTGATGACTTTGTCGCTTGGGCAAAGGATATCGCCGATACTCGCACAAAAGCTGAGTTTTATCCCCAAGTTGCAAAAGATAATTTATTTTCTGAGGGGTACATCGCCGAGCGTTCAGGCCATAGTAGGGGTAGCACCGTCGATTTGACTATTATTTGGTCAACATCACCACCTAAAGCCCTTAATATGGGAACTAAATTTGATTTCTTTGGGCTCGAGTCATGGCCAAAATATGGTGGCGCATCTGCAGAGCAAAGAGCCAACCGTTTGCTTCTAAGATTACTTATGCTGAAATATGGGTTCAAGCCATACGAGATGGAATGGTGGCATTTCACCCTTGAAAATGAACCTTTTCCAGACACCTATTTTAATTTTGTCGTAAATTAAATAATTTACTCACGTAAATTAAAAAAAGAAGAGTTATTGCGCAATTCAAATGAAATCTGCATTGTAGGAGATGGGTTTTCAGCTGCCATTATGGTGATCCATCTTTTACGCAAGGGAGTTCCCCCTTCATCTATTACTCTTATTGGGCCAGGAGTAATCGGACAGGGAAATGCCTATTCCTGTTCGAGCCAATCGTATCGACTTAATGTTCGCGAGGATCTGCTCATTACTTTTTCAGAGAATCCTTTGCATTTTGCAAGTTGGGCACAGAACCATATTCATGACCCCAAAGCAAAGACTGCAGCAGGATATTTTTATAGGCGTCATGATTTTGGTCGTTATATCTCTGAACTAGTATCTAATGAATTAGGTTCGGGGCAACTGATTCATATTCCCGCAAAGGTCACCCAAATCGTGCGCAGAGGGGATGATTGGAGTCTTAGTTTAGAAAATAATAATGATCTCATCGCAAAACAGATCATTATTGCTACAGGTAATGCCCCACCCATATGGCCTTGTAATGTTATTAAAAAGCTTGCTTCGCCAACTTGGATTAACTCTCATCTCGTTGAAAATCCATGGACTGGTGATTATCTGCAAGAAATTAGAGCCCATGAAAACATTATTTTGCTTGGTGCTGGATTAACAGCGCTTGATACGATAAATGCCCTTGTTGAGCAAGGTCACTGCGGAATGATTTATGTGATTAGCCCACGAAAAATATTTCCCCCAGCTCAGGCATCATGGCAAAGACTTCATGAACCTAATTGGCCAAAGAAGTTAAGCCCGAGACACTTAATCCGTTTTATTCGTGATTATCTCCCCTCTGCCGATACAACTAGTTCGGAATGGCAGTGCGCTTGGGAAGAATTAAGAGTTAATTTAAATACTATTTGGCAGCAATTTTCTTCTTCTCAGCGTCTTATTTTATTGAAGCGAGTAGGTTGGATTTGGTCTTTATATCGATTTCGGGCACCACCACAAACTATTGCTAGCTATGAGCAATTAAGAGAAAAAAATCAGATCCATATTATATTGGGTCGGGCTAAACAAATTATCTGTGCTGAAGACCACATTAGAGTGCTACTAGATAATGGTTGCGAGGCAGTTGGTGAAAGAATAATCAATTGCACTGGTGTTGGGGCCGATCCTTTGCTAAGCAATCTGATCAGCGATCGACTAGCCATACCTGATGGGCTCCAGCAAGCGATTGCAGTAGATACCAATCTCAGAGTTCTCGACTCGAATCAGCAAGCATGGGAAAACTTATGGATGATTGGACCAGCCACAATGGGTAGTTTGGGTGATGTAGTAGCTGCGAGCGCTATTACTAAGCAGGCAGAGCAATTAGCAGAACAGATGATAAAAAAAGAACATTAAACACTCAAGTAGATAAATCGTGAATCACACATTGGGTACCACAGAAGTCATTGAGTCTGAATTGATTAATAAGCGGGGAGAGGCCTGCCCAGCAATAGGTAGCGATTTAGGCTCGCCCTTAAAAAAAGACTCATGTATACTTGTACAATATATTAGACAATTAGGAGCTCATAATGCGAGTCATTAATTTTTCCGATGCCAGAAACCAATTTAAGCAGGTGATTGATCAGGTGGTTGCTGATTGTGATGTAGCTATTATTTCTCGAAGAGATGCTGAGGATGCTGTTGTCATGTCCTTAGATACATATAACAGCATGATGGAAACATTCCACCTATTAAAATCTCCAGCTAACGTCAGGCATCTGGAGAAATCATTGGCGCAATATCGTAAAGGGCAAACCAAAACAAAGGCTTTGGTAGATGCGAAGTAAGTTAGTTTGGACAAATACGGCTTGGTCAGATTATCTTTATTGGCAGGCCCAAGATAAGAAAACACTTAAACGAATTAATTTACTAATTAAGGATGCCATGCGGGATCCAGGGAATGGAATTGGAAAGCCTGAAGCTCTAAAAGAAAATTTATCAGGTTCATGGTCTAGGCGCATTGATGATACGAATAGATTGGTTTACGTAATTGAAAAAGAGCAGTTGGTTATTATTGCCTGCCGTTATTACTATGAATAGCATGCGAGAAGAATATGATTTTTCTCGGGCTCGACCGAATCCATATGTGCCTCAAAAGAAATCCAAGGTACAGAATAGGATCTGGCATCCTCGGCCCCAGTCAGTTCACCGAGAGTGGTTTATATAACAATGTCAAAGCAGGGCTCTGGTTAATTGCCGGGCAAAGCTAAAAATTAATAGTAGGGCATTTTTACAATATGCTGAGAAGGCCAATTCCATAAAGTATTTGGTTGTCATAAAACCTGAATTAGGTCTCAGGTAGAATAATAGATAAAATACTGTAGAAAGTTATATTATTAATTCCCATTTTTATCGACAATCTAATCTAAAAATACTATGACACAACCCACACAATCTAAGCGGCGCGATTTTTTTAAAACCATTGGACTGAGCGCTGCGACGGCCGCTTTACCTGGTGCTCTTCTTCCAGCAGGTGATGTACTTGCTCAACCAGCTACTGACATTATTACTAGAAAAATTCCACGATCGGGTGAGATTCTCCCTGCTGTTGGCTTAGGCACATATCTCACTTTTGATTTGCTACCAGGAGCGCCTCGCAATAACATCCGCGAGGTTATTAAGCTATTTTGGGACGGTGGAGGACGCGTTTTCGATACCTCACCGCTTTATGGAACTAGTGAGATTAGCGTAGGTGATTTTGCCACTGGTATGGGCATAAATGACCAAATGTTTATCTGTAATAAGATTTGGTCTACTGGCGAGTTTCTGTCTGATGATAGCCATGCGCGCAAGAGTTTTCAGCAGAGTCAGCAACGGCTTTGGCGTGAGATGATTGATGTTGTTCAAGTACATAGCCTTGTGAATGTTGATCAGATCGTTCCTGTTCTTAAAAACTGGAAGAAAGAAGGTAAGATCCGTTACGTTGGCGTTACCCATCATGAGATACCTTATTTCGGCGCCTTGGCAGGTCATGTAGCACGAGGTGACCTAGATTTTGTGCAGGTGCATTACTCTATCCAAATGCGTCTTGCTGAGGATCGCATTCTTCCTGCTGCAATGGATAAAGGAACAGCCGTGTTAGTTAATATGCCTTTTGAGAAGGCGCGGCTTTTCAAGATTGTTCAAGGTAGACCGCTACCCGATTTTGCAAAAGAGATCGGTTGTGAAAACTGGGCTCAATTCTTCTTGAAGTGGGTGATCTCTAACCCAGCAATTACCTGCGTTATTCCTGCCACCAGCAATCCTGCGCATCAAGCCGAAAATATCGGTGCTTTGCGTGGTCCGCTTCCAGATAAAGAAATGCGTGCACGAATGGTTAAGCATATGGAGACCATTCCCGGCTTTGATAAGTTGCAAGAGATGCCTGCATATCCTGGAAAGACATATAACGGCATCATTAGACGTGGGATAAATGCGCGAACCACCTAAGATAAGTAAATAACTTAGGCTCAGGGCCTCTAGTTCATAGTTCGAATTCTGCTAAATAGATGCATAAAAAGGCACGGGTGAATCCACTCATAATTTGGGAGTAGTTACTTAATTAGCCGAGCTTATTGATTTGTATCTAAAACTGATCCATCGTTTGTATTAAACTTTAATTCATCCATACGATGATTTTACCTTTGACTAGCAACCTATTTAGAGTGCACCTCGTATGAGGCGCCTTTTAAAAGAACATTTCATGGTGGGGATTGGTTATTGTAGTAATGCATTCACGTAGGCAAACCGGTCCTTTCTCAAAGACACCCTTTTTTCATATCGTTTTTTTTGAAACTTCTAGCATTGCCCATTCAGCCAAATAGCTGATGATGTATTCATTGCTTGATGGAATGGATTCCTTAAAATCAATGTGTAAGCCTTGAATTTGTGGGCTATCCTTAAAGTCTATCGCAAGGTTAAGTAACTGACAAATTTTCTCAGGGTCGTGTGCTGCTAATAGTTTTTTGCGCTTTTCGTTATCAAGCAAAAGTTGTGCAACAGAAGATTGAATTTGGCGCATGGCGGTAGTTACTTCAAGATTACGACTATTAATTGTGATTTTCATCGGCGATGTCTCCTGCATAGTCAAGGATATAGGGGTTAATTCTTTATTATTTTTAACATCTAGAGCAAAGTACGTTTTATTTTTAGGGATCATTTTTTTGATACCTGATTCTTAAATTGAAATCATCTTTTCCATGAATTTTCCAAAACTTAATATCTTCAAATAGCTTATCGAGATCTGCATACGATAGGTTCTTCATATCTAGAAGATTGATTGAGTTACCTGCCTCTAGCTTTACTATTGCATTGGCATATGTGAGTTCAGCCATGCCATGCTCCTTTAGTCGAAGTGATCTATTTCTAAATAAATTACTCTTAATTAATCAATAAATGCCGTGTTGAAGTTGGTAAATAAGGCAAATTCGATCAATTTGAATAATTAACCTGATTTAGTCCAATTAAAGGAACATGGTGCTAGGGTTGGCAATGATTCGCCTAGGGCAAGAGTAGGCCCAATAATCAAAATTCCTAGATCCAGGTTGAATTTCTGGTGCGCCCATCAGTAAGGCAAACCCTTAGTAAGAATAGCGGGGTTTTGTTCAATTACATTCAACTAATTTGAAGGCACTAATTTTTATTGCTTAATTGCTTTAAAGCTGGCTTACTAAACGGATGGGGAAAATAGAAGCTTTAGCCTTCTTATATCAAACTGACCAAAGGTCAATTCTTTTGGGCAATAGCATACGATGCTAACAACTCAAATTAGAATGAACGATAGCTTTTTTGAGTATCTAGAATTTACATTAGGCAACATCGCCGCTGTACATCAGCCTATATTCTTGCTTTGCGGCGTTATTTTTTTGATTACTTTTGGCATAACAATTTATTTAATTGTTGAACACCGCAGAGGACTAGGCAAAAAAAAAGAGCATTTTCATAAAAGTGTTTATATCGAGATTATGTGGGCAGTTATTCCATTCCTCATAATTTTTTTCCTAATATGCCCAATATTTGTTACAGTTTTCGATCGGTGAATACTGCAGTATTTTCCATTCCACAGCAAAAAGACAAAATATTTTGCAAGAATTATAGGTGTTAACACCTAAATCGTAGCTTATTTTTAGATATTTACTATATCTTTAATAGATATTATAAAAACTTTATTTTGATGAGAGGTTTCATTTCTAGATAGAGATATTCTAGAGTTCATGGGGTTGATGTAGCTTAAATCCTTAAGAGCGAAGATGCTCTAGGAGCGAAAGGCGTTATGGCTCTTGCAATCGTAATTGCATTACTCGTCATTGGCTCAGTCCTTTTTCAATTCTTGAGTCCCTGGTACTTCACGCCAATTGCGTCGAATTGGGTGGCAATTGACGATACTATCGGCTTGACATTCTGGATTACAGGCGCCGTCTTTGTTGTTATTAATTTATTTGTTGTTTACTGTATCATCCGTTTTCGACAGCGCAAAGGCAGTAAAGCTGAATATGAGCCAGAAAATAAGAAACTAGAATGGTGGCTGATTGGCATTACCACTATTGGTATTGCTTCAATGTTGGCCCCAGGATTATTTGTATGGGCTGACTTTGTTCATGTTCCATCTAATGCCGCTCTCTTTGAAGTCGTTGGAAAGCAATGGAACTGGAGCTATCGCTTTCCTGGTAAAGATGGCAAGATGGGTTTGGTTGATACTAAATTTATCTCCGAAAAAAATCCTTTTGGTATCGATCCAGATGATATGAATGGGCAAGACGATATTTTGGTGGCTAGCCAAGAGGTACATCTTCCCTTAAATAAACCAGTTAAAGCCTTGCTAAGGTCTGTTGATGTACTGCATAACTTTGCGGTACCACAATTTCGTGCCAAGATGGATCTTGTGCCGGGAATGGTGACTTATATATGGTTTACACCAACACGAGTTGGGAAATTTGATCTTCTTTGTAATGAGCTGTGTGGCATAGGCCACTATGTCATGCGGGGCAAAGTAGTCATTGAAAGTGACGAGGCCTATCAAGCTTGGCTAAGTAACTATCCTACATTTGTCCAAACTCAAACACAAAAAATTGGTGATGCTGCTGCTGGTCAACCACTTTATGCTGTCTGCTCTGCTTGCCATGGAGCTCAAGGAGAAGGTAATAAAGCTTTAAATGCTCCTAAGTTGAGCGGTCAAGCGGAGTGGTACTTGAGTCGGCAGCTAATGAACTTTAAGCAGGGTGCGCGTGGTGTCAAAGATCAAGATATCAATGGCAAATTGATGGCGCCAATGGTAGCTACCTTAGGCACTGCTAGTGCCGTTGCTGATGTTAGCGCCTACATCCTCACGCTGCCTGATACTCCTGTTAAAAATACTATTCAGGGAAATATCAGCAAAGGGGAAAGTTTATATAACAGCACTTGTGCGGCATGTCATGGCCTAAATGGAGCAGGGGTTGAGTCAACCAAAGCCCCAAGGCTCCAGAATATGAGCGACTGGTATTTAGTTACCCAATTAAATAATTTTAGGACTGGCGTTCGTGGGACCCATCCAAAGGATTTATATGGACAGCAGATGTCATCCGTTGCCTCATTTTTAACGCAAGAACAAACAATTAACGATCTTGTTGCATATATTGGGAGCTTGAAATGATCGATTTATTTATTAGGAGATTTTGATGGAGCACGTTGCGCATGACGCATCAAATTTTGCGCCACCGGTGGAAGTCAAAGAAATGGAGCTTTACCATCCTAAAACATTCCTAGGAAAATATATCTGGAGTCAGGATGCCAAGGTAATTGCGATTCAGTATGGTATTACTGCGTTATCAATTGGTTTTGTGGCTTTGGTGATGTCGTGGCTAATGCGATTGCAGTTGGGCTTTCCAGACACATTCTCCTTTATTAACCCTAGCAATTATCTTCAGTTTGTCACCATGCATGGCATGATCATGGTCGTTTATCTGTTGACTGCCTTGTTCTTGGGGGCATTTGGTAATTACCTCATCCCACTAATGGTGGGTGCACGCGATATGGTCTTTCCATACGCTAATATGCTTAGCTTCTGGATCTATTTATTTGCCGTATTACTTCTTGTCGCTAGCTTTTTTGTAACTGGCGGGCCAACTGGTTCCGGCTGGACCCTGTATCCACCCCAAGCCATACTGCCTGGCACACCTGGCGCTACTTGGGGCATTATTTTGATGCTTATTTCTTTAGCCTTTTTTATCATTGGCTTTACGATGGGTGGCTTGAATTATGTGGTTACAGTATTGCAAGCACGAACCCGTGGAATGACCATGATGCGCTTGCCTTTAACAGTCTGGGGCATTTTCATGGCTACCATATTGGCGCTCTTTGCTTTTCCAGCCCTATTTGTAAGTGCGATCATGATGCTATTGGATCTCACTTTAGGCACAAGTTTTTTCATGCCCGCTTTAGTTTCAATGGGCCAACAAGGCGAATACGCTGGTGGCAGTCCATTGCTGTTCCAGCATCTCTTTTGGTTTTTTGGGCACCCTGAGGTTTATATCGTTGCCTTACCAGCATTTGGAATTGTTTCTGATTTGATTAGTGTTCACGCTAGGAAAAATATTTTTGGTTATCGCATGATGGTGTGGGCAATTGTTGCAATTGGGGCGCTTAGTTTTATGGTGTGGGCTCACCACATGTATGTCAGTGGAATGAATCCTTATTTTGGCTTTTTCTTTGCCACGACTACCTTAATTATCGCTATACCAACAGCGCTCAAAGTATATAACTGGGTTTTGACTCTTTGGCATGGCAATATCCAACTAAGTGTGCCAATGCTTTTTGCGATTGGATTTATCTTTTCATTCATTCACGGGGGTCTTACAGGTTTATTCCTTGGAAATGTCACGGTCAGCGTGCCTTTGTCTGATACGATGTTTGTGGTAGCCCACTTCCATATGGTGATGGCCGTTGCACCAGTGATGGTCGTATTTGGAGCTATCTATCATTGGTACCCAAAAATTACTGGGCGAATGCTAGATGAGAAGCTTGGAAAAATTCATTTCTGGGCGACTTTTTTAGGTACATATGCAATCTATTTACCAATGCACTATCTTGGTTTCCTTGGGGTACCGCGTCGTTATTACGCCGTTGGCGGGACTGATTTCATTCCGCAGTCAGCCCATGGCTTAAATGCAGGCATCACTGTTGCTGCCATAGTGGTTGGTGCCTTTCAATTTATATTCATTTACAACCTCATCCGCAGCTATACCAAAGGCAAGGTGGCTGATGGCAACCCTTGGAAGGCGACTACTCTAGAGTGGCAGACTTCCGAAACACCTCCTGTGCATGGTAATTTTGGTCCTAAGTTGCCTGTTGTTTATCGTTGGGCTTATGACTACAGTGTTCCAGGAGTTGTAAAAGATTTCATACCTCAAAATGTTCCGCCCAGTGATGTAGTGATGGATGCGAATGCAACGCAGGCAGAGAGGGATTCTATTTAATGGGAATCTTCCAAACATTGAGGGCGCAGCCTTGGTCGGCTGAACAAGTTAAATTAGATAACCTTTATGCTGGGCGAAGTTCTACTGCCTACGCTAAAAAAATTGCCTTACGCGTATTTTTGGGGGTAGTTGCAGTCTTATTTACATTGATGCTAATTGCCTATGCCGGCCGAATGGGTTATGAAGATTGGCGTCCAGTACCGCAATTGCAATTATTGTGGATTAATACAGGTGTATTGGCATTAAGTAGTTTATCGATGCAATGGGCTCAATATTCAGTGCGCCATAGAAAAATGGATGCAATGCGGATCGGCTTACTCTTAGGCGGTGCCTTAACCCTAGTTTTTTTATTCGGGCAAGTTCTTGCTTGGCGGCAATTAAGCAGCATGGTTTATTTCGATATTACTATTCCAGCAATCGGATTTTTTTATATGATTACCGGGGTACATTGCTTGCATATGGTGGGCGGTTTAATTGCCTGGAGTCGAACTGCACCCAAGGTTTGGAGCAAAGTAGATATTGCTAAAGTGCAAAACAGTATCGAGCTTTGTACCACGTACTGGCATTTTTTATTGCTAGTTTGGTTGGTTCTTTTTGGACTATTGTTTGCAGGCGATAATCTGGACCTTGTCCTAAAACTCTGTGGAATTCGGTAGATAGGATCTAAAAATGTCAGAAGCCCATTCAACACACTTAGAAGAAATTCCGCCACCTTATACAGGGCCCAAAAGCTTTATATCGGATTGGTCTTCTGATCAAACAGCGTTTAAAAATGTCTCTTGGGGTAAGGTCATGATGTGGATCTTCCTTGTTAGTGACACCTTCATTTTTAGTGCCTTTTTAATCTCGTATATGACTGTGCGGATTTCTGCTGTAGACCCATGGCCAAATTCTAGTGAAGTATTTGCCTTAACGCTGTTCGGCAAAGAGGTGCCACTGGTGCTCATTGCAATCATGACTTTCATTTTGATTAGCAGTAGCGGGACTATGGCTATGGCAGTGAACTTTGGATATCGTAAAAACCGGAAAGTTACATTTATCTTATTAATCGTCACAGCTATTTTGGGGGCATCGTTTGTTGGAATGCAGGCCTTTGAGTGGACTAAACTTATTATAGAAGAGGGCGTGCGCCCATGGACCAATCCCATGGGCGCCCATCAATTCGGATCCGTTTTCTTTATGATTACTGGATTTCATGGTACTCACGTCAGTATTGGAGTGATATTTCTTTTAATTGTTGCTGCCAAAGTCTACCGAGGTGATTTAGAACATAATCGCCCGGGATTCATGACCGGAAGAAAAGGAAATTACGAGATAGTTGAAATTATGGGCCTGTATTGGCACTTTGTAGACCTGGTATGGGTCTTCATTTTTGCTTTTTTCTATCTTTGGTAGAGGGAATGATGGAATATCCTAAACAACACCCTATTGGGATTTACCTAAAGATATGGGCACTCCTATTTATTTTGAGTGGCCTATCTTACTCTGTCGATTATTTTCATTTTGAGGGCTATTTGAGATGGACCTTAATTATCATTTTCATGATGTTAAAAGCAGGTTTAATCGTTGCGTTCTTCATGCACATGGTTTGGGAGCGTGTGGCCTTAATTTATGCCGTTCTTGTTCCACCACTATTACTTTTAACTCTGATTGGTATTGGTGTGCTTGAGGGTGACTATACTTTTTTTACGCGTAATGTCTTTTTTGGTAGTTAATGTATAGAGTATTAACCTTTGAACTTGAGGATTATTAATGAATAATAAATATCTCTCTATTAATGTATGGATCCTTTTAGGGGTAACCATAGTATTAATTTTGTTTACTTTTATTTTGGTTTTTCATAATGAAACTATCCCAAATAAAATATACCAGGATCGCAATAATCTATTGAGTGTTGGTAAGACCGCAGCTGAGCTTATCAAGCCTATCGGTAAAATCAATCTTGCTTTATGAGAGCTAGCTACTTAGGTGGTGCTTTGCTTACCCTAAATATGACTGGGAATACCAATCCACTCTGAAATTCAAGTGTGATTTGTACCTGATCGCCCTGGCGTAGTGGTTTTTTAGGGTTCATGAGCATGAGGTGATATCCACCAGGGATTAATTGCAGCGTAGACCCTGCTTTTATTTCAATAAGGGGTGTGTGATTCATGTGTGCCATACCCCCTTTAGTTACTGTTTGATGCAACATTACGGATTTAAAGTCTGCGCTACTAGCTCTTAGAAGGGTCTGAGTCTGTAGAGTTTGATTTTGCAGGTCCATATATCCAGCTAGCGCTTCTGCATTTGGCGGTGCCTCTTTGACCCAGGCATGGCTAACATTAATTTTAGATTCAGCTGCATTCATTTGCGCTGAACTAAAGCTCATCATTAAACCTAAAATTATTGGTATAGATAATTTCACAATGTCTCCCTTAGGGTAGTGATTTTATGGCATCTATCTTTTTAAGAATAGTAAAACGTCTACTTATGGGGCTTATATCGAAGGGTGGCGTTAATAATGCTGTGTACTGACCTTGCGGATTGATTAAAAACACCGCTGACGTGTGATAAACCTGATAACTATTTTTATCTGGCGCAGATTCAACTTCAAATTTGGCATCTAGTTGTTGGGTTAAATTGCGTAATTCTAATTCCGTGCCCGTTACGCCAATGATAGATGGATCAAAGTAGTTAGTGTATTGCTTAAGTGTAATTACTGTGTCGCGCTTGGGATCAACTGAAATAAAGACAAATTGAACGTTTTTAGTCCCATTGATGCCTTTAGTTATTTGTTCTCGTAGCTTAGATAGGCTTACTAAGGTGCTTGGGCAGATATCTGGACAGTGGGTAAACCCAAAAAAAAGAAACGACCATTTACCTTTTAGGCTCGAAAGATCAAAAGTATCGCTATTTTGATCAATAAGGACAAATTCTTTTAGTGGTTTAGGACCCACAAATACAGCCATTGTCTGATCTGGAATGAGTCTAGGATACGAATCATCTCCTTCGCTAAATAAAAATAAAAATCCCCCAGTTAAAAATGTGATTACAAGTACAAAAGCAACGATTAGGCTGAATTTAAATGGTAGCAGTCTCATTTAAAGATCAAGATGATTTAGCAGTGGCGAATCATCCCTATTTTTTGTTGCAACAAGACCAACCAATGTGATTCAGCTTTCCCAGTTCCAGCCAAACTTACCTGAGGATGCAATTTTAGTATTCGATCTAATACCGGTTCCTGAGGGGGGTATAGGTCTACATAGAAAATATGCAGGCCATCTTTTAATGCTTTTTGAAACTGTACAAAAAGATGATTTGGCCTATGGATGCCAATTAAACCACCCTCCCAAATGCAAAACCAAAATAAAATTAATGCAAGGAAGATAAATGGCATCCAACCTGCACTAGATTTATGCCAATCTAAATAATGCGTAAGCATTAATACAGTTGAAAAAATGGAGGCACCAACTGCAGCACCAATTAATCCAGAATGAATAATGTCCATTTTCATGAATGATTGGACCTCATGAAGGTGAGGGTGTTGTCGAACTCCCTCAACATCATTGCTCAATACGTGAATTTGTGCGGTGGTAATGTTTTCTTTTTCTAGTTGTTCTTCGAATAGCTCAAGGTCGTCTAAGTTATTGCTAATGAAATAATGTCTCAATAATTTCACAATGCACTCCTAGTTCAATTAACTACTAAAATAATCTTACCTATTTGATCAACTACTAAGCGAGATCTCAGGCTCTAACTATTGCAGTGCAGCCAATAGGCTTTCTTGACTTAGCCTAGTTTTTAATGTGTAATAAACTGTAAACACCACCATCAGTGGCTATTCAAGGCGCGGATCAGGTACACGGTTTACATCTAGTACGACTACGGCGTTTGATTATGCTTTTTTGAAACAAACGTAAAAAGTATTCGCAATCTCAGACAAGGCGCTTAATGAGCATTAAGCCGCAGGGAAAAATTACTTAAAATAATTATAACTTTTAAAGTAGTTTAAGGTTTTGGGGTATACCCTTGCTTTGGAGGACTATTTCTTAAACAAGGCTTTCAGTCCTAAGGGAAAGCTCAATTGATGAATTACTAGGCAGCTAAACTGCAATCCTCCGTACTTGTGCTTATATATAGGATATAAGCTAGCAGACAAAGCCAATACTGAACTGCAGTCAATTTAGCACCAAAACCAAAAAGAGTTTTTCTATAGTAAAGCATTGAAGAAAAATTGGTTGATTTTGTTTCTTTTGGGGTACTCTAGTTTGTTGAGATACTCTATTTTGTTCCTTTGTCTCTAAAACTGGTCCAAATAGCGCCTTAATTTTCATCGAATTTCAGTCCAGCATCCCTTTAATATGGTTCGCTAGGCAAAGGCAAGAAAAATCTGGTGGGATAAAAATTAGTTTGATTCAAAGTGAAAAACGAGGGAGAATGTCATATCCCTTTTTTAAAAAATAGCTTTGAGCGTCATAAAAAATATAGAAAGAAGAATGGAGATGGATAAGGCACTTCGAGCTGCGGCACAAGAGTATATGGTTAGATACGGCGGAGATGTTTTCCCTAATCTTTTTAAAAGTGCTAAAGGTACGATCGTAATTGATGATACTGGCCGTGAAATATTAGATTTCACTTCGGGGCAGATGTGTGCAACCATCGGTCATAATCATCCTGCCATTATCAATGCTGTAAATGAGGCCAGTAAAAAAGCCTTTCATATGTTTAGCGGAATGATTCCAGAGGTTGTGGCGCAATTAGCGGCTAAAGTTGCAACAGAGTGGATGCCACCATCTTTAACTAAGTCTATTTTTATAAACACCGGCTCAGAAAGTAATGAAGTTGCTTTACGGATGGCAAAAATGTATACCAGCGGCTATGAGATTTTGGCTGTTGGGGGATCTTGGCATGGGGTTACGGGTGTAGCAAGTTCAGTTTCTTTTGCGAGTGATCGGAAAGGTTATGGCGTCCCTCCAGCGGGCGTTTTCGTATTACCTGAGCCAAATATGTATCGTCCTTATATTCCAGAATTGGGCCCAGAACAATCTGCATTGAAAAGTCTAGAAATTGGCTTGAAAATGTTTGACATGGCTTCCACAGGTAGAGGCGCTGCTATTATTATCGAGCCAATAATTAGCGCAGGTGGAGTACTAATTCCGCCAAAAAGTTATATGCAAGCATTACGTAAGGCTGCCGATGATCGCGGTATGTTACTTATTTATGATGAGGCGCAGACTGCCTTTGGTCGTATCGGGAAAAGAACAGCCTCCGATTTATTTGGAATTGTCCCTGATATCATGACCCTATCAAAAACAATGGGTGGGGGTCTTCCATTGGCAGCTGTGGTGACTACACCAAAAATTGAACAAGATATTTATGAGAAGGGCTTCTCTTTTTATACCAGCCATGTTTCAGATCCTTTACTTGCTACAGTTGGCTTAGCGGTACTAGATACCATTAAGAATGAAAATTTAATCGATAAAGCTAACGTTACCGGTGCATATTTAAGAAATAAACTACTTGAGTTACAAAATAAATATGATTGTATTGGCGATATTAGAGGCGAAGGTTTATTGTTTGGCGTTGAATTAGTGCAAGATCGAAAAACGCGATTGGCACACCATAAGTTGGGCGAATTAACCACTAAAAAATGTTTTGAGTTAGGATTAAGTATGAATATTCGCAGACGACCAGAGCGCGGATCTGTATGGCGAATTGCGCCGCCCCTAACTGTATCTAATCAAGAAATTGATAGTGCTATTGCAATACTTGATAAGGCACTAGAAGTTAGTTTAAAAGCAATTTAACGAATTATTATTTCTTACTGGAAATTATTATGAAAATGTACTCATTACCAATTCTATTGACTTTATTTATTTCTATTAATGTGCAGGCTCAATCAAATAATACTGATGTAAAAATTAAAAAATTAAATATTGTTAATGTAGGCGTAAGAGAATCCTCAGCACCACTTTCTTATATGGTAGGTAGTAATGCTTATTCTGGTTATCATGTTGAATTATGTGAGAGGATATTAAAAAAACTATACCCAAATGCCAAAATTAATTACATGGCTGTTACACCTCAAAATCGTATTCCTTTAATCCAAAATGGGACAATTGATATTGAATGTGGATCAACTAGCAATACCACCGCCAGAAAAGAGCAAGTTGATTTTGCAGTTACAACATATGTAACTGAGGCACGCTATGCGGTTAAAAAATCTTCTGGCATTAATTCCACTGATGATGTAATCAAAAAGAAAATTGTTACAACCGTTGGTACTACCCCTGTACAGCATTTACGTAAGCTGGAACAGCTCAAAGGCGTTAAGTTAGATGTAACCTATGCCAAGGATCACTCCGAAGCATTTTTATTGGTTGAGTCTGATCGAGCCGATGCTTTTGCTATGGATGACAACATACTAGCTGGAAATATTGCCGCTAGTAAATCACCTGGAGATTATAAAATCGTCGGTGACCCATTAAGTGTTGAGGCGATTGCAATCATGCTGCGCAAGGATGATCCGGTGTTTAAGGCGGGGGTCGATAACCAAATTAAAGACATGATGAAATCTGGTGAGCTAAAAAATGTTTATCAGAAATGGTTCTTAGCACCGATCCCACCAAAAGGCTCAGTCATTGGTATTCCGATGGGAAACTCCTTAGTTGAGCTCTTTAAAAATCCAAGTGACATACCGGCTGAACCATTATTTAAATAAAGCGTAGTTTCAGAGGGTGCCTTATAAAGTTCTATTAAGATCTTGAACTGCCGTTAATTTAGCGTCAAAGCCAAAGAGAGCTTTTCTAAATTAATTGTTGAGTAAGCCCAACGGGTAGCTTTTTAATCTAAGCTGATCTTGGCATCTTTAGCTACTTTGCCCCAGCGAGTCCATTCAGATTCAATCATGGCATTCGCTTGCGCAGATGTACCTGGTGATGGGGATATGCCCCCCTTAGTTAAGCTAGTTCGGACAACTTCGCTATTAAGTACTTTATTCAAACTTTGATTAAGTGTTTGAATGACAGCGCTAGGGGTATTTTTCGGAGCCACCAAAATTTGCCAGCCACTGATGACTACAGGAACGCCTTGTTCTGAAAGGGTGGGAATGCTATCTGATGTAGGTATGCGTTTTTCAGAACTCACCCCAAGAATTTTAATTCTTCCACCGTTAGCTTGTGGTAGGGCAACTGATAAGGGCACCATCATCGCATCAACATCTCCAGAAGCTACTGCAGTGATCGCTGGCGCTGCGCCTTGAAAAGGAACATGAGTTAAATCAATTCCTGTTGTTTGTTTAAATTTCTCAAAAGCAATTTGAGATGTGCTGCCAATACCCCAAGATGAGAAATTTAATTTTCCTGGGCGCACCTTAGCATACTCAATAAATTCTGCAAGAGTATTGACGTTCAGCTTAGGGCTGACTACTAGCGCAAAAGGAAAGCTACCCACTATACCAACTGCAGAAAAATCTTTCAGTGCATCGTAATTCACTTTTTTGTAAACATGAGGATTAATGGCAAGACCTTCTGCGCCCGCTAAAAGAAGGGTATAGCCGTCGGGCTGTGACTTAGCAACAAAGTCAGTACCAATCATCGTATTAGCGCCAGGCTTATTTTCTACGATGATCGATTGGCCAAGTTGCTCAGTTAAGCCTTGTGCAATCGTACGCGCTGAAATATCCACATTACCACCGGCTGTAAATGGAACGATTAATTTAATCGCACGGTCAGGAAATGGAGCAGCATTCACTAAGTGAATGCTGCTAAATAAAAAGACAGTAAAAAAAATATTTTTAAATAGTTTCATCATGTATTCCTTAGTTATATTTACCTGATAGTAATGATCCAAACCCCTGAATATTGCAGTTGACCCCAGCAGTTCTTAAGGAGTTCCACATGGTTGCTGCAATACTGGAGATAATGGGTTTGCCAAGATTACGTTCTGCATTGTCTATGGCATCAATCGTGGGCATGCCAACGCCACTCACAAATATGGCATCAGCCCCAGAAGCATTTACTTGCTTCATGAGTTGACCTGCTCTTTCGGGGGTCTCATCATAGATATTTTTCACGTCTGGTAAGTTACCAAAGTGAACAATATTAAATCCATACTCTTCCAGTAAATTTTTACAGCGTAGAGTATTTTGCTCGCTATAGGGTGTGCCAAAGGCAATATTGCTCACTCCAATTTTTTTTAATGCGGTCACTACGCTACCAAAAGCAGTAATGAATGGAATTTCAAACTTTTTTTGCAGACGATCAACTAATTTCGCCTCACCATCTTTGCCTAGGGTATAGCTGTTAGCCGTATGAGCCATAGCTACTACCTTGGGCTTAACCAATTTCATTAACTCAAGATTTTCATCGAGATGGTCAATTTGGGATTGATTACGTTCATCTTGTCCCAATAAACTGCCAGTTTCACCAAATGCAACCATTCTGGTGAAATGTACTGAGAACTCTGGGCGCGCCATCTTAATCACTTCACCTTCAGTATTAGGGTTACCAGGAGGAATTAAAAACCCAAGGCGAACAAGATTCTGCATTGTGCGTGACTCCAATTTATTTTTTTCTACTTTAGGCTGCTTAAAACAATCTGGAGTACTTGCAAAATCAATAATAAGACGAGAGGTGATAAATCAAGGGTACCTAGATTGGGTATTACTCGTCGAATGGGCCTAAGAAGCGGTTCGACTAAAAGAGATATAAGGCATTGGATTTGAGAACCAGCACTGATCCAAGAGAGAATGACGCTTGCGAAAACCAGCCAAATGAGACCCGAAATCGTTAAGTCTAAAAGCTCAATCGAGGTAATAATCAGCGAAGATACAGTCAAAGGTATTAGCCCAGATATCCAAGATAAGATAATTGTTTTGCCTAAAACGAGAACATAGGCAGCAAGAAAGCTAGCGGTATCAAATCGACCTAGGCTAGGAATAACCCGGCGAATTGGCAGAATGATCCAATTGGTGAGAGGGTGCAAGTAAGACCCAATGGATTTAATTTGACTAGCCCCGAGATTAGAACCAAGCCACTGTATATAGCAACGCAAAAGACAGGCACCGGCGACAATGCTTACGAATACTTGAAGTAGAAGGTTTGTAATTTGTATTAACATCTGCCCAGTTTAACCATTTCCTAGGCCGACTGTTCTATCTAGAGCAAATTTATTAAGCGTCTATTTGGCAGACGCTTTTCTCAATACATCGCATCATGATCGCCAACATTGATAAGAACAATTTCATTTTTAGTAGTGAGAGCTCATTGTACGACTCGACACATAGTTAACACTTTATACCGGACACATACTTTACAGTTTTAGGCATAGGAGGGACCACGCTATGCCGTGGAATGAAATATTTATTGATCACAAAGGTAGTTTAAGTGCCCCTTAATGGCTATGATGGGTCAACTAAGAAGCCTACTTCTCGGGCTTAAAAGAGCTATCTAAAAATTCTTGTACGCCTGTAAACATAAGCATGCGATTTTTTTCCATGATGATTGAGTGCGTTCCTTCGCTAATCTACAGCATGATCTTATACGGCGCATTTTCAAGTTTTGTGAAGTACTCGTAAAGCATGTAGCTAGGCAGGTCAGCATCCCACTCGGCATGAACTAGCATGACGGGTACGCGAATATCTTTAGGCTCGTAAACAGGCTTGCCGGCAGTCCAGTATTCACGTGAGTCTTGAACTGTTCCATTAGGGGCCCTCAGCTTTTTAGGACTTTGTGTTTTACCCCATGGGTCTGTCTCAAAAGTAGCATCGGCCCATTTTTCAAACCAACCTGGAGGAATTAAATTGACTTTTGCATTCTCAGGCACGCCAGTAAGCCAACGATTTTTTGCATCAGCGATTGATACCACTCGATAAGCGGGCAATGCCCCCCCTTTATCAGTCAAGGGCGCTCCACCTTGACGTAACCATTGAGGTGCATACAAAACCAACTTATTTACCTTTTCATTATTTTCGGTTGTGTACTTACCCATAATGGTAGTTCCCCAAGACCAGCCGAGTAAATTCGTCTTATTAATGTTACGTTTTTTTAAGATGTAATTCACTGCACTTGAAACATCTCTGACTGCAACATCGGTCCGGACAATGGGGGGATTTTGTTCAGCGGGCTGTTCCAGTTCAGGGGGGCGAGTTGATTTGCCATAACCCCGTAAGTCAACCAGCCAAACATCGTAACCCTTTGAGGCTATATATTCCATCCAAGAAGTCCCGCCAAGCGATAAATCAAAAGCAGTTTCTGCTGGATAGGTTGATCCATGTACATAAAGCAAGGTTTTTTCAGGGGAGAATTTTTTCATCCCAGTTAGGTGCTTATTGCGCACATAGAGGGAAATTCCTGGGGTATCGCTCGGAACCATGTACTCTGTCATTTCAATCTTGCCAGCCGCAAATACTGGGCTAAGGCCAAAGTAGGTAATTAGCACCAATAATAATTTTGTTGTGATTTTCATTTTGTCCCGATCAGTTTTTATAACTACTTTTTAATTTAGTTAATCTTACTCTTAACTTGTGACGACCCTTTAAGGCCAAAAGAAAATGCCTCGCATTGCCGTGGTACTAAATTGACAGCAGTTCAGGAGGGTCTCTGTTGAATTAGCCATGAATATGATTTAATTGAATTTGATTATGATGAAGTGATATAAATATTAAAGGACCATAGATCAACTCGAAGCCCAAGATCTATATGGGTCTAATGGGAAAAACAGCGGATTAAAAGAATATTGTTCCACCTAAAAGCCTAATTAATTCAATAGCTTACAAGCGTCAAAATAGGGTGTGCAATGAAGTGTGTAATGACTTTTTAGGTCAAATTGGTGATGGGTTCGGGATTCGAATTTTTTTAAAAAGGTCAGAAAAACTACCGATAAAACTTGGATTTGGTGCGTCCCTTTGCATCAAATCCCAGTCCAATTAAGGCCTTAATTTTCATCTAATTTTAGCCCAACATCTGTTTAATATGGTCTGCTAGTGAAAAATTACCTCATCACTTAGGTGGATCTGATTTCAATGCAACTGGCGGGTTAGGATTTGATGTAAATTAACATGCTGGCGATGCAGACTTTAATTATGCATCATCATGACTAATCAAAATTTTAATAATTAAAATTAGCATAAAGGGTTTTATGAAAATCTTATATCAGTTAGTTCGCTTCCTATGCTTATTATTTGTTTGTACCTCTATCGCTCATTCTCAGACGTATCCGAATAAACCGATCAAGTTAATCGTACCATTTCCACCTGGCGGAACAGCTGATATTCTTGGCAGAATGCTTGGAGATAAGCTTGCTGTGGTTACATCTCAATTAGTGATTATCGAAAATCGTGCTGGCGCAGCTGGCGGGATTGCCGCACAATTAGTAGCAAAGTCTCCACCGGACGGATATACATTATTACTTGGAACCACTGGTACTCAAACCATGAATCCAGCGATTAACTCTAAATTGCCATATGACCCATTAAAAGATTTCGCCAGCGTCAGTAATTTTGCTGCATCACCATTTGTCTTAGTTGTAAATCCAAATGTGCCAGCGCAAAACTTAAAAGAACTCATTGACCTAGCAAATAAAAAACCTGGGTCTTTGCGTTACGCTTCGTTTGGTTCTGGAAGCTCTGCTCATATGACTGGCGAGATGTTCAAGTTACGTGCTGGTGTCGATATCGTCCATGTCCCTTACAAAGGAGCTGCTCCGGCATTGGTTGATGTCATTGGTGGTCACGTTGATATGATGTTTACATTAGCTCCTAGCATAGTCCAGCACTTACGTTCTGGGGCTTTACGAGCAATTGCTGTTGCTGCTCCACAAAGAGACCAGGCAATTGCTTCAGTTCCAACTTTTACTGAAGCGGGCCTTAGTAATTTTTCTTCTGATTCTTGGTATGGAGTATTCGCCCCTGCCGGAACCCCTCAACCTATTGTTGCTAAGTTAAATGCGGATATCCAAAAAATATTGGCCATGCCTGATGTGAAGCAAAAATTAGCCAGTGAAGGTGCGATCCCCGTTGGAAATTCACCTGAGCAATTTACCGAACAAGTTCGCAAAGAGCTTGAACATTGGACCAAGATCGCCAAAGAAGCAAAAATCAGTGAGTAACTTTATGTCTGCAATCACATGCTGATAAGCATAAAGAATAAATCCCTCTTTCGCGAGCAGGGGGTGATCGATGGCATCTGGTGTGGATCTGATTCTAATCAGACTCTCAATGTACTTAATCCCGCATCTGGAGAAGTGCTTGGCACAATCCCAAATATGGGAACTTCGGAAACCAGGCGGGCAATATTGGCCGCAAAGAACGCATGGCGAGGATGGCGAGAAAAAACCGCCCGTGAGCGCGGGGTCATTTTGCGTCGCTGGTATGACTTAGTACTTGAACATAAAGATGACCTGGCAACCATAATGACTCTAGAGCAAGGGCGTCCGTTGATTGACGCTAAAAATGAGGTCGCCTACGCAGCTAGCTTTATTGATTGGTATGCGGAAGAGGGTAAAAGGATTTATGGGGATGTCATTCCTCAGCCGCAACGGGATTCCAGAACAATTGTTCTAAAGGAACCCATCGGTGTTTGTGGGGCCATTACTCCGTGGAATATGCCGAGCGCAATGGTCTCCAGAAAGGTTGCTACTGCCTTAGCTGCTGGATGTACCGTAGTGTTAAAGCCAGCAGAACAAACACCGTATTCGGCCATTGCGCTTGCTGTGCTTGCACAGCAAGCGGGGGTTCCCAACGGTGTTTTTAATCTAGTCACTGGTGACCCTGAAACCATTGGAATGGAGTTAACCACCAATCGGATCGTTCGTAAAATAACGTTTACGGGCTCGACTGAGGTCGGAAAGATATTGATGCGACAAAGTAGCGACTCCATTAAAAAACTTTCCCTAGAGCTTGGTGGTAATTCACCATTCATAGTCTTTGATGATGCCGATATTAAAAAAGCAGTAAAAGATGCCGTTTCATGTAAGTTTCGTAATTCTGGGCAAACTTGTGTTTGTGCCAATCGTATTTATGTACAAGAATCCGTTCATGACCAATTTGTAGAGTATTTCTTTGAAGCAGTTCAGGCATTAAAAGTAGGTAATGGCTTCGAGGATGGGGTTACTCAAGGGCCGCTGATTGATCAGCATGCAGTCGATAAGATGGAGACCCATGTAAAAGATGCTTTAACTCATGGCGCTCAATTGCTTACCGGGGGTAAACGTCACGCCCTAGGTGCAAATTTCTTTGAACCTACCATCTTATTAAATCTCACCAATAAGATGCGACTGTACTCGGAAGAGACCTTTGGCCCCATAGCGGCCATTGCTAAATTCAGAACTGAGGAAGAGGTCATTGAAATGGCCAACGACACGGACTACGGTCTTGCCGCCTATGTGCATACAACAAATATTGGACGAATGTTTAGAGTGTCAGAGCAATTAGAGGTTGGGGTAGTGGGTATCAATAAGGGGGTATTTGCAACTGAAGTAGCTCCATTTGGAGGCACTAAACAATCTGGGATTGGCACAGAGGGATCCAAGTACGGCATTGAGGAGTATCTCCACCTTAAGCGCCTATCTATTGGCGGGGTGGATGATTAGTTTTGAATAATATTGGCAGGTAATTAGTCCTCTTGGGCCCACCATAAAAAACCCCTCACTAGCGATAGTGGGGGTTTTGAGTTTTGAGCGTTACTTTAAGTAACGCTTGTACGGGGGGTTGGTGGCTTCTAATTTGCTTTCAGTCGTTCAAAATCAACCCATTTAGCTGTAATGACTTGCTGTAGAAGAACTCTCTTTGGTCGTAGGTCTAAATTGACAGCAGTTCACATTCGGGCTGTTTTTTCATTTAGGGCAACTAATTTGTCAAATGCTACTTTTTATATTTTGCTTGACATTGGTTGTTAATTTCCATCTAAAACTGATCCACCATTTGCATCTAACTTTAATCCAGCCAAGTGATGGAGTTATCTTTGACTAGCGGCATATTTTGAATAGATGCTGGGCTGAAATTGGTTGCAAATTAGGGCACTAATTGGATTAGTTTTGCATGCAAGGCAACATATTGAGCTTAAGGAAAGCTACTGCAGGCCTAATTTGGCGCCCAAGGCTTCTAAATAGGGCGGTTTTGTAGTAATTGCCCCCATACCACCCCTCCGTCACTTAACAAAGAGGAGAACTAAAAAATTGAGGGCCTTCTATCCCTTATTTTCAAGGGATAGAAAAGCTGGTAGGATGATATCTAAGCTGATTACAACTGAAAAACAAGAGGAAGCTCATGGGATTAGCGATTTATTGTTTCTTTAATCAGTGACTTACTATAATTAGTATTTAGCAGAAATTAGATAGAGCCAAATCATTCAATGAATATTCCAGATCCAATTAAGCTAACCCAAGATTTAATTTGCTTTAATACGATTAATCCTCCGGGGAACGAGGATGAGCTGTGTAATTACTTAACTGAATTATTGAAGTCCGCTCAGTTTGAATGTATGAATGTTGACTTTGCCCCGAGGAGGCGTAGTGTCGTGGCTCGCATTCAAGGAACTCCAGGTAAATCTAATATTTGCTTTACGGGCCATGTGGATGTTGTTCCCTTAGGTGACCGTCAATGGGACTATGATCCCTTTGCGGGTGAAATTCATGATGGTAAGCTCTTTGGACGTGGCTCAAGCGATATGAAAAGTGGAATCGCGGCTTTTGTGGTCGCCGCTATGCGTACTGCCGAACTATCCAAAAACGGTAATGGAGTCAGTTTAATCATTACTGCAGGCGAAGAGACGGGCTGTGAAGGCGCTTTTTATATAGCTGCTCAGAAGCAGGTAATTGATTTTATTGGCAATGTGGGTTGCTTCATTGTTGCCGAGCCTACTGCGAATGAGCCCATCATTGGCCATAAAGGAGCCTTTTGGTTACGAGCAAAAGCAGAAGGGATTACAGCTCATGGCTCTATGCCAGAACGAGGAGATAACGCATTCTTTAAAATCGCTAAGGGTGCGCTCCTGATGGAAAAATTTCAGTTCGATACCCCACCTCATGACCTAATGGGACAAGGGACAATGAATGTTGGAACTGCCAAGGCCGGTCTGAATATCAACTCGGTACCCGATGCAGCAGAAATGACTTTAGATATTCGCACCGTACCTGGACAAAGTCACAAACACATCTATGGCTGCTTATGCAAAGTACTTGGGCCCAATATAAAATTAGAGACCATCATGGATGTCGAAGGAATATATACCCCGCCAGATCACCCTTGGATTAAAACCGTATTTGCTCAATGCCAAGAAATCAATGGGTTAAAAGCAAGTCCTAAATCAGTTTCTTACTTTTCAGATGCATCAGCCTTGAAGGGGCTCATTGGTGACCCTCCAACGGTAGTCTTGGGGCCAGGGCAACCAGAAATGGCACATCAAACCAACGAGTTTTGCTATAGCGAAAAAATAAACCAATGCACTATTCTATTTGAGCGGCTCATCATAGATTGGCATAATCATTAAAAATATCGAGGTAAGTACAACATGAAAATTGAGACAACACAATTTAAAGAATCAAGCCCATCTGCCAATACTATCAATATGGATGCCTATTGGATGCCATATACTCCGAATCGTTACTTTAAGAGTAAACCCAAGATTATGGTGGCCGCGAAAGGGGTTTACTATACCGATGACCATGGTCGTCAATTATTTGACGGTGCCTCTGGCCTTTGGACTTCACCTCTAGGGCATGGCGATCCACGTATTATCGAAGCCATCCAAAAGCAGTACCAAAAAATGGATTACGTTCCTGCATTTCAAATGGCTGGCCCAGAAACATTTCGCCTGGCTGAAAGAATTACTCAGTACGCGCCTCCAGGCTTAAATAAAGTATTTTTTGTGAACTCTGGTTCTGAGGCTGTTGACACCTCACTCAAAATTGCTCTTTCATATCATCGTGCCAAGGGCGATGCTAGTCGCATTCGCTTTATAGGACGTGAACGCGCATATCATGGCGGCTGTGTTGGTGGCATCTCTGTTGGCGGTATTCCTACTAATCGAAAATCGTTTGGCGCAATGATGGTTCCTGGAGTTGATCATCTTCCTCATACTCTGAATCTTTCTCAAATGGCGTTTTCAAGAGGGATGCCTACGTGGGGTGCGCACTTAGCTGATGATTTGGAGCGCATCGTGATGCTTCATGATGCTAGTAATATTGCTGCTGTGATCTTGGAGCCTGTTCAAGGCTCTACCGGCGTGATCGTTCCACCTGTCGGCTACTTACAAAAAATTCGTGAAATCTGTGACAAACACGGCATTCTTTTGATTTTTGATGAAGTCATTACTGGCTTTGGGCGCCTAGCCGCTAATTTTGGAGCCGACCGTTTTGGTGTGAAACCTGACATAATCACTTTTGCCAAAGCCATTACTAATGGCGTTATTCCCATGGGTGGTGTTATCGTGCGTGAAGATATTTATGAAGCTATCGTCAATGCTGGAGGTCAAGAGCAATTAGTTGAGTTTTTCCATGGGTTCACTTACTCTGGTCATCCTATTGCCACTGCTGCTGCGCATGCGGCACTCGATATTTTTGAGTCTGATGGCATTATCGAAAAAACTAAAGTATTAGATACGGTATTAGAGCAGGGAGCCCACTCTTTGAAGGGCATACCTGGAGTACTAGATATTCGTAACTGTGGGGTTTCTGCTGGATTTGATCTAGAGCCCATTGCAGGTAACCCAGGTTTACGGGGTATGCAAGTCTTAGAGAGTTGTATTGAGAATGGAATTTTAGTACGTATCACTGGAGATACTGTTGCACTTGCCCCACCTTTTGTTGCTAAGCCAACTGAAGTGGAGTCTTTTATTGAAACCTTTGGTAAGGTTTTAAAGAAAGCCTTTTAGTTTTGACGAGCGCAAGTCTATTACGTGATCTTCGAGTCCGTGGTGATAGGTTATGTCAATCACTGCTTGAGCTCGCACAAATTGGAGGCACCCTAAAGGGAGGTGTTTGCCGACTTGCCCTCACTGACCTAGATAAACAAGGTCGTCTGTGGGTTGTAGAAAAAGCGCGCCGCTTAGGTCTTGAGATCACTATTGATCAAATCGGCAATACCTTTATGCGTCGCTTAGGGAAAAATTTGCAGCTTGCCCCAATCATGACTGGCAGCCACATCGATACACAACCTACTGGTGGTAAATACGATGGTAATTATGGTGTACTCGCTGGTTTAGAAGTGATTGAAACACTTAATGAACATGGAATTCAAACCCAAGCTCCTATTGAAGTAGTTTTTTGGACGAATGAAGAAGGTTCGCGCTTCACTCCAGTGATGATGGGCTCAGGTGTTTTCGCTGGAGAGGTGAGCCTAGATCATGCTTATGGAGCATCAGATATTGAGGGAAAAAAAGTCAAAGATGAATTGCAACGCATTGGTTTTCTGGGTGAGCAAATACCGGGCGAACATCCTTGTGGCGCATACTTTGAGGTACACATTGAACAAGGCCCAGTTCTTGAAAACAAAGAAAAGGTAATTGGTGTGGTACCCGCAGTCATGGGTTTACGTTGGTTTGATTGCATAGTGCATGGCTTTGAAGCACATGCGGGCCCAACACCAATGGATATTAGAGTTGACGCTCTACAAAATGCGATAAATATTATGCAAAAGGTGGTGGGCATTGCCAATGAATTTAAGCCGCATGGTAGAGGTACCGTTGGCATGGTTCAAGTATTTCCAAACAGTAGAAATGTAATCCCAGGACAAGTTCAATTTTCAATTGATATACGGCATCCTGACTCTGCAATACTTGAAAAGATGACATCTCTGCTTAGAAAATATATTTTGCAAATATCTTCTGAAAAATCGATTGTGATTGATTTAAAAGAAGTATCGTACTTTCCACCATGCAATTTTGATAGCGATTGTGTTGATACTATAAGGCGGGCAGCCATTGAGTTAGGCTATTCTCAGATGGATGTGGTATCTGGTGCTGGCCATGATGCAATTTACATGAATCGTTTAGCTCCGACAGGAATGATTTTTATACCCTGTAAAGATGGCGTTAGCCATAATGAGATTGAAGATGCAAAAGCAGAACATATCGAGGCTGGAGCCAATGTTCTACTTCACTCTATGCTTGCATTTGCCAAGCCAGTTAATCACTAATTTATACGGCAAGACTGATGCAAGAGAAAAAAAGCTTAGGTAAATGGGTCATTGCGCGCTTTCAGCATGAAACCAACACATTCTCTCCCATCCCCACGCCACTAGAGGCATTTAATCCACTCTGGAATGAGCATGCTTTTAAAAATCAAGAGAGCGCAAGAACAGCAATGGGCGCTTTTATTGAGATTGCGAAAAAAGAGCAAGTAAAAATTGTGACACCTGTCTGCGCCTTTTCAAATCCCAGCGGAACAGTTGACGGGAAAGCGTATGAATCTATTTGTAATAGCATTTTGGAGACTGTTGAACAAGGTTGCGATGCCGTTTTACTAGATCTACATGGGGCTATGGTTTCAGAGTTCTCAGTTGACGGTGAAGGAGATTTACTGAAAAAAATTAAAACAATTGCTCCAAATGTCCCCATTGCAGTAGCACTCGATCTCCATGCTAATGTCACTCCTGCGATGGTTATAAATAGTGACCTGATAGTAAGTTTTAAAACTTATCCTCATGTTGATATGTATGAGACAGGCTTGCATGTTGGCCAACTCTTACGAGATTTACTCAAAGAGAAAATAAAGCCCTCAATGGCATATCGTCAAATCCCTTTACTATCTCATACTCTCAGAAGCAATACTAATGAAGGCGCTATGCAAGTAGTAGTGCAAGCGGCTATCGAAATGGAAAAAAAGCCGGGTATTTTAGGAATCTCGATCTTGGCTGGCTTTAGCCTAGCGGACTTTCATGATGCCGGTATGTCCGTGATTGTGATTGCAGATCAAAACTATCCTGCTTCTGCCAAACTCGGAAACGAGATTGCCGATGAGTTACAAGAGATGATTCTGTCACAAGCAGATGGGTTTATTTATAAAAGTATTCCCATTGCACAGGCACTTAATAAGGCGCGTGAACTGACGCTATCAGCAGCATCGGAACCTGTTTTATTGTTAGATCACAGTGATAATGTCATGTCTGGTGGACCATGTGATACGACTGATATTTTGGAGGCTGCCCTCCAAGCTGGACTGAGTAATATTGCAGCTGGGCCCATCGCCGATCCAGATCTCGTTCAACAATTGATTCTGCTTGGGCCAAACAAGTCAGTAGAGATTGAGCTTGGAAATAAATCAGGCTGGACTTATCGTGGTGTCCGTAAACATCCCTTAAAGCTTAAGGGCGTTGTTAAAGCTATTAGCGATGGCAAGATTAAAGTCACTGGCCCAATATTTACGGGTTCGATCTTGAACATGGGGTTCAGCGTTCTGTTTGAAACGGCCCATGCTCAAATTGTCATTAGCTCGGAAAGAGTAGAGCCTTATGACATTGCCGTCATGACTAGTCTAGGTATTGAAATAGAATCCAAAACCTATATACTACTTAAATCGAGAATGTATTGCCGCCCTGTTTTTTTTCCATTAAGTAAAGGCTTTGTTGAGTGCGACTCCGATCAGGGCGGGCCTACAAGTTCAAACTACGATTGGTTTGACATTAAGCATATTAGGCGTCCGATATATCCCTTAGATAAATTAAGCTAGCCTTGTCATATTGAATATGCTCTCTATCTTTAGCTTCAACGAATTTATTGCATTAATCTTTTTTTGTGCAATCATGACATTCTCCCCTGGTCCTAATACGATGCTCACGACAGCAATTGCAACGAATGAAGGATTCCGCCGCACGATTCCTTTTGCTTTAGCTGTGCCAATAGGGTGGCTTGTTATTATGCTTGCTAGTGTCTTTGGTATTGGCGCTTTAGTTACTGAAATACCAAGTATTCGTCTTGGTATCAAAATACTGGGTTGCACCTATTTAATCTGGTTAGCTCTAAAGCTTTGCAAAAGCAAACTACTTCATGAGGTTAATCCCGCCCGACTGAATATGGGTTTTGCCAGAGGTGTCGCGATTCAATTGCTTAATATTAAAGTCTGGTTATTGGCTATTACAATCATGGGTTCTTGGATTATTTATGCGGAAGGCCAACCAAGCCCAAACCCAGATGAACGATTGATGATGGCTTGTGCAGTAGTAATGTTCTTTGCGTTTATAAGCAATATGACTTATGCCCTCGCTGGAGCTCTATTTAAGACTTGGCTGGCCACAGGTAAACGTCTTGTGATATTTAACTACATATTAGCTGCATTATTAATTGCAACTGCTATTTGGACATTAAGTATTTAACTTAAAGTGGCAGGCAACAAAATGCCCACTTGATAGCTCCTCTAACAAGGGAGCTTCTACTTTGCAGCGTTCTTGAGCATAAATACAACGAGTATGAAAATGACAACCACTTGGACGATTAATTGGACTTGGTACATCATCTCTTAGTACAATTTGCTTGCGCTGATGTTTAGGGTCGGGAATAGGTATTGCTGAAAGTAAGGCCTCGGTATAGGGATGAGATGGGCGATTGAAGAGCTCTGCTGTTTCTGCTAATTCAACAATACGTCCTAAATACATCACTGCAATGCGATGGCTAATATACTTGACCACTGCTAAATCATGTGCAATAAATAAGTAGGACACAGCAAATTCTTGCTGTAAATCACCTAAGAGATTGATCACCTGAGCCTGCACTGAGACATCTAGTGCAGAAACTGGCTCATCACACATAATGAGCTTAGGCTTTACTGAGAGCGCTCTTGCTATACCCAAGCGTTGCCGCTGTCCACCTGAAAACTCATGGGGGTAACGTAACATTTGGTCGGGGCGCAAACCAACTAGGGCAAAAAGTTCACGCACTCTCTCACGTCCTTCAACTTGAGATAGTGGCTCAAAATTTCTTAAGGGCTCGGCAACTATATCGGCTGCTCGCATACGAGGATTTAAAGAAGAGTAGGGATCCTGAAAAACTGCCTGAATTTCTTTTCTATAGGGTCGAATTTGGGCCCTGGTTAGCTGATCAATTCTTTCGCCTCGCCAATAAATTTCCCCAGCACTCGGATCTATTAATCGAAGAATTGTGCGACCAACAGTAGACTTCCCGCAGCCACTTTCTCCAACTAGTCCAAGTGTTTCACCTTCATATATAGAAAAGCTGACTCCATCAACCGCATGAACATAGCCAGTAATGCGACTCAAAATTCCCTTATGGATAGGAT
This sequence comes from Polynucleobacter meluiroseus, assembly GCA_945878885.1. GTDB lineage: Bacteria > Pseudomonadota > Gammaproteobacteria > Burkholderiales > Burkholderiaceae > Polynucleobacter > Polynucleobacter meluiroseus_C. The sequence goes on from CAMCUP010000012.1 coordinate 31,587, forward strand.
AGTGTTTACATAAATTTTTAAGCTCTAAGAGCTTATTTTTGCTCTTATTCATACGCTGGTCTTAACAAAACTGGATTCCAGCAAGCCACCCAATGTGCATTCTCATAATCTTTGAGCGGGGGCGATTCTAGAGAGCATCGTTCAGTAGCTGCTGAGCAACGTGGTGCAAATGCGCAACCAATGATTTCATTTCGCATTGACGGTACCATACCCGGAATTTCAACTAAGCGTTTGGAAGCAGAATCGTCAAGGCGGGGCATAGAATTTAAAAGACCTAGGGTGTATGGGTGCATCGGCTTTTCAAATAAATCATTTACGCTGGCTTCTTCTACCTTACGTCCGGCATACATCACCACCACACGCTGTGCCATTTCAGCAACAACACCCAAGTCATGAGTAATTAAAATAATAGCTGCTCGGGTTTTGTCTCTGAGTTCACGCATGAGATTTAAGATTTGTGCCTGAATAGTGACATCTAAAGCCGTGGTGGGCTCATCGGCAATCAAAATTTCAGGATCACAAGCTAAAGCCATAGCGATCATGATGCGCTGGCGCATGCCACCAGAAAGTTGATGAGGATATTCATTCATCCGGCTTTCTGGCTCAGGGATATTAACCATCTTTAGCAGTTCGAGGATTCGAATACGCGTCTCTTCCATGCTGCAATGGCGATGCAACTCTAAAACCTCTCCTATTTGCCTGCCAACAGTGAGCACTGGATTTAAAGAGGTCATCGGCTCTTGGAAAATCATAGAGATCTTGTCACCGCGAATATCGCGCATCTCTTCATCAGAGAAGTCTAATAGATCTTTGCCATGAAATCGAATCGATCCAGAAATAATTTTTCCTGGTGGTGAAGCAATTAAACGCAGAATTGATAAAGAGGTAACACTTTTACCGCATCCTGATTCACCTACAATTGCCAAAGTTTCTCCTTCAGATACAGAAAAAGATACGCCGTCAACAGAACGCACAACACCATCACGCGTGTAAAAATAGGTACGTAAATCTTCAACCTCTAAAATAGGTTTTCCAGTAGTTTGACTCATCGCTTACATTCTCCTGGATAAACGAGGGTCTAAAGCATCACGTAAGCCATCACCTAAATAGTTCACGGCCAAGACAGTTGCCGATAAAAAAATAGCAGGGAAAAAAATCAGATAGCCAGCAATCTGAAAGAGGCTTCGTGACTCGGCCATGATATTTCCCCAGCTAGGAATATTGGGTGGTGTTCCGGCACCAATAAAAGATAGTATTGCCTCAGTAATCATTGCAGATGCACAAATATAAGTCGCCTGAACCAGTAAAGGTGCTGCAATATTCGGCAAAATATGCCGTAATAAAGTTTTCAACAAGGGCGTACCCGCTGCAGCCGCCGCCTCAACATAGGGCTGTTCACGCAAGCTTAAGACCAGACTGCGTACTAAACGTACAACCCTAGGTATCTCTGCTAAGGTAATGGCGATAATCACATTCTCCATGCTTGCTTTGGTTAGCGCCATTAAGGCAATCGCCAATAAAATTGATGGAATTGACATCAAGCCATCCATAATGCGCATGACTATGGGGTCTAGCCACCTTATAAAGCCCGTAACTAAACCTATAGCCGTCCCAATGAAGGTACTTAGTAATGCCACTGCGATACCCACGGTCAGAGAAACACGCGTTCCATACATTACTCGGCTGTAAACATCTCGCCCTAGGGCATCTGTGCCAAACCAATCTTGCCAACTTGGTGGTTTCAAGCGATTCAAAGGTGTTACTGCCTGAGGGTCGACTGTAGCCAAATAGGGTGCAAATATTGCAATAAACCCCATGAAGAATAAAGTAGCAGCCCCAATGACAGCAAAGGGGTAGCGTTGATATAAGGCTGGTAATTGTGCTTTAAAAAAATGACTAAGCTTGAAGAGTTGTCCTGACCAATCAACATGTTTCACACTTGAGTTATTGATCATGGCATTTAATAACGTATACGTGGATCAAAAAAGATATAAGATAGATCGATTAACAGATTGACGATCACATAGGTGGCTGAAAAGATTAAAATGACTCCCTGAATAATGGGATAGTCACGACGCAAAATTGCATCAACAGTCAGTCTACCAATTCCGGGGATGGCAAAAACCGTTTCAGTTACCACAGCACCAGAGATCAACAAACCAATACCAATACCAATGATCGTAATAATAGGAACAGCCGCATTCTTAAGTGCGTGATGAATCATGATGTCTCGCTCTTTTAAGCCCTTTGCTTGAGCTGTACGAATATAGTCTTGTGACAAAACATCCAAAACGCTGGCACGAGTAATACGGGCAATCAGAGCTGCATAAACTGTTCCCAAAGCCAAGCTAGGCAAAATTAAATGGCGGAACCAAGGCCAAATACCCTCACTGATCGGTCGATAACCTTGTACTGGCAACCACTGGAATTGCAATGAAAAAAGTAGGATCAATAGATAAGCAAGAACAAAGACTGGTAAAGAAAATCCAAGTACCGAAAATCCCATGATGGCATGGTCTAATTTGCTCTCTGCACGGGCTGCTGCGATAGCACCCAAAGGCACAGAAGTCACAATAGCCACAATTAGGGTGCAAATGGTTAAGGATAAAGTGGGCTCTACCCTCTGAGAAATTAACTTAGATACGGGCAGATTATTAAAAATAGAGGTGCCGAGATCGCCATGAAAAAGCGCCCAAACCCAATTTCCAAATCTCACTAAAAAAGGTTGATCCAATCCTAAGGATTGACGAATGCGTGCAATATCATCTGCGGTGGCAACATCTCCTGCAATCACTGCCGCAGGATCGCCAGGAGTGAGATAGAGCAGTGAAAAAACAAAGAACGCAACGACAGCCATTACGACTATCGTTGCGCCCAAACGCCTTACTATGTATGAAAGCAAAAAATAACTCCTAAACTCTTAAACAAAAAGGAAATTATTTTTTCTCCACATTCCAAAGAAATGCCATTGGCGCCACAATGATTCCAGAAAGATTCGTTCTATAGGCTGTTGGCAAGATAAATTGCGCAGTAGGCACATATGGCAAGAATTCAAATGCACGGCCCTGTACCGCTTCTGCTGCTTTTTTAGCTGCAGCAGCATTAGGGGCCTCAAAATACGCTTCACGCAATGTCTCTATCTTTGGATCAGATGGCCAACCAAACCAGGCTTTGTCACCATTACCACGAATGGCAAAGTTTACGCCTGGATTAAGAAGGTCAGGACCAACAAGCCATGTGTGGAAAATTGACCAACCACCCTTATCAACAGGTTCTTTAGAGGTACGGCGCGTAATCAAGCTACCCCAATCACCTGCTTGCAACTCTACATTCAAACCTAATTTACGCAAAAGCTCTGTAGTCAAAAGAGATTGAGACTGCACAATAGGTTGGTCAGCTGCGGAAATGATGACGATCTTCTCACCTTTGTAACCAGATTCTTTAATCAGCGCTTTAGCTGCTTCAAAGTCACGCTTACCGGTCAACAAAGTTGAGCCAACACTACTAGCTAATGGTGTGCCACAAGTGAAGAACGAAGCGCAAGGTTTGCCATTTTGTGGGTTACCAGCAATACCTAAAACATAGTCAGGCTGGTTTAGTACCATTGCAACAGCACGGCGCATTTTTTCATTATTAAATGGTGGGTGTAGAAAATTAAAACGAATCATACCCATAGAACCCAGTGGATCAATGTTATCTATCTTGACACTACTGTTTTTAGCAAGCAATGGAATTAAATCTGGTGGCATTTGCTCCCACCAATCAGCCTCACCATTACTAAGCGCATTTGCTGCTGTTGCTGAATCAGGTATGTAGAGCCACTCAACACGATCAACTTTTGCTACCTTACCGCCAGAGGCCCAAGAAGGCGCTTCCTTGCGTGGAACATATTCCTTATTCTTTACATACACTACCTTACTGCCAGGAACCCACTCATCCTTAACCATTTTGAAGGGGCCAGAACCCGTAGGATCAGTAATGTTAGTAAATGCATCAGTCTTTGCAATACGCTCAGGCATGATGAAGGGCACATTTGAGGAAGGCTTTCCTAACGCATCTAGTACAAATGCAAAAGGCTTTTTGAGCTTGAGGACGAATATTTTGTCATTAGTAGCACTCCAAGACTCGGTAGACTCAGCCAACTTTTGACCAAGGCCATCTCGCTTTGACCAGCGATCAAGCGATGCGATCACGTCAGCAGACTTTACTGGTGTTCCATCATGAAACATTAATCCGTCACGTAATGTAAAGGTATAGGTTTTTTTATCAGGACTAACAGTGAACTTATCAACCATCTGAGGCTTAATTTCAAACTTGCTATCCATAGCAAACAAGGTGTCATACACCATATAGCCATGATTACGAGTGATATACGCAGTAGTAGCGATGGGATCTAAGATCTTAAGATCCGCTTGAGCAATAAATTTTAATGTCTTTTGCTGCTGAGCCTGCGCTGGAATAGCAGTAAGGATTGCGCTAAGTATTGCGACAGGAACAATTGCCAAAAATATTGAACGTTTTAAAGTATTAATCATAGTGTCTCCGTAATAAAATGAATTAAAAACCAAGCTGATGAGTTGGTGAACTGCATACCTTAACTTTATAATAGAGCTATACCAGCAGATATCTCATCAGCTTCAACGTGGTGCATCTAAGTAAGTTTTTACCATAAATATAAGATTGTGTTCTTGAAATTGTCTGCCCACCAACTGAATACCTGCCAAGCTAGGTGCCGTCAAGCCCGCACCATCTTTTGCTGAGAGAAGAGGCATTCCTAGGATAGGCAATCCTGAGGCTCCCATTGGAAGACTGAGCTTTCGTAAGGGCTTGGCGGCCTCGGGAAGCTTGGTTGCCTCTATGGGTCCACAGGGTGTTAAGGGCAGTGCAAGGAGATCTACCATATTATATAAACTCGCCATAGCTTGACGAAATTGGCCTAATTTCTCGTAAGCCCTTGTAAGCGCTTGAGAGTCAAGTGTTGCCGAAGTCCGCAGTTCATTGACCACCGGCTTTCCCAATTGGTCAGCAAATAGCTCTACTTCCCCACAAATCGCTTTAAAGTCTTTGAAAAACTCCATTTGTAAGATAGTGAGAGCAGATTCTGTCGCAACGGAAAAATCAGGCCAAAACTGCTCAAGGAATTTAACTGCGGGGTTAGCCTGTGCATTTTGCATAAATTGGAAAAAGGTTTTGCGAACAGTAACATCAACGCCATCCAAAAGACGAGGGTCCCATCCTATTTTGATAGTCGCTACATTGTTACCAAGTTGTGTCGGGGTCGATTTAGGGGTAAATGAAGTGCCTAAGAAATACTCACAGTCTTCCAAAGTATTCACTAAGGGGCCAACAACATCCAAAGATCTAGATCGCGGTACTATGCCATCTAAAGAAAATGATCCGCTTGACGGCCTGAGACCAATTATTCCGCACCAAGCAGCTGGAATTCGTATAGACCCCCCAGTATCGGACCCTAGGGCCATTGGTACTATACCCATGGCCACGGCTCTAGCGCTTCCGCTAGATGAACCACCTGAGAGGCAACCATTTAAATGTGGATTGGGAACATTTCCAAAGTGGATATTTTCACCCGTTAACCCAACCGCCCATTCATTCATATTGGTTTTACCAATAGGAATTGCACCTCGCTCAATCAGTCCCTGCAAGACCGAAGCAGTTTTTCTAGCCTTCTTAGAATATACTTTCGGGCTACCAGTGGTAGTGACTAAATCAAGCCAATCAATATTGTCTTTGACTGCAAAAGGAATCCCACAGAGGTCCCCACATCCTTCGCCCCTTTTGATTTTTGCATCAACAAGCTCAGCCAATTCCAGCGCACCTTCTACATCAAGACGAATAAAAGTTGGTGAAATATCAGAATCTAAGGTTTCCCGCTGCGCTAAACTTAAAGCGAGTTCAACTTGCGAGCGAGCTGATCGAGAGCCGCTTTTTACTTCAAGCGAGATAGCTTTTAAGGAGGGCCAGTGGTGATAAGGCTGCATGATTAATCCCATTATTCTTTAGTGCTTATGTAAGCAAAGAGCTTACGTTACTGAAAATAATAGCAAGCTAGCGACCATGCTACACATTTTTTCTAGCTCTCACTTTTGACCAGATTAAAGGTCACTAGTGCCACCATAAATGTAAAATCCACCGATTTTGCTGTAATGATTTACTATAGAAGGAAAGGGCTACCTTTGGTTTTATTATTACATTACCAGTAACTTAAGATTGGTAATCAGAGAGGTGATCAATATGGGTAAACAATATTTGGGTTTGATTGCGGCGACTAAGCAGATTGGCGAACACCAGCTTGATCCAAAGACTCTGTTAAATACATCCTTTGAATTAGCTAATCAATTAGAGCCAAACTTAAAAGCCTTTGTTTCTAGAAATACCTTGGAGGTATTACAAAAAGCAATTCAGCCAGGACCTTTGTCAGGCATTCCGATTGGCATTAAAGACATCATTAATACCTATGATTTGCCAACCACTAATGGTTCACCGATTTATGCCAATCATCGCCCTAAGCACGATGCAACGATTGTGGCAAAAATCCGCGCACTTGGAGGAATTATTTTTGGTAAAACCGTTACTACTCAGTTTGCTTGGAAAACGCCAGGCCCGACAGTCAACCCTTGGAATGGGGCGCATACCCCAGGGGGATCTTCCAGTGGTTCAGCTGCCGCAGTTGCGGCCGGCATTGTGCCGTTGGCCTTGGGTAGTCAGACAGTGGGTTCGATTGTGAGACCTGCAGCATTTTGTGGAGTAGTGGGTTTTAAACCTAGCTTCGGTGCTACCTCGAAAGAGGGTGTTCATCCGCTGTCCTTTTCCCTAGATCACATAGGATTTTTTACCCGTTCAGTCGACGATGTGGCCTTTGCATTTCAATTACTCAAAAATGAAAGCACTAAGGAGGAAGGGCTGATCATTCCTGATTTGCAGCTAGACAGTAATCATCTTATTGCCTCATTGCCAGCCCCCAGAATCGCTTTTATCAAAACTCCATTTGATGGCTTGATGAGCCAAGAGCAACAGCAGACCATTCAATTTGTAATTGGAAAGTTAAAGCAAGCCGGTGCCAGCGTGCAAACCCTGGAATTACCAGCACAATATTGGAATGCATTAAGCTCCATGCAACTCATTATTGAGTTTGAAGTAGCACAAATCCATCAGCAACACATGAAAACCGTAAAAGACCTGCTGTGCCCCAATATTCAAGAGCTCGCAACAAAAGGGCGGCAACATTCGCCGGCGCAGTATGAATCTGCTTTAGCCTTGCAGATAACATTACGCCAATCCATTGGTGAGATATTTAAGAGCTTTGACGCTTTGTTATGCGCGCCTGCAACGGGTGAAGCACCCAAAGACTTAGGTTGGACTGGTGACCCATCTTTTTGTGCCCTTGGAAGTTTTTTAGGAGTGCCCGCAATTAATCTTCCAGTAAGGAAATCAGCAAATGGCTTACCCTTAGGAATTCAGCTAATGGGTAATTACCAACATGATGAAACTTTATTGAAAGCCGCAAAGTTTACTGAACAATCTATCTGCGAATAAACTAACCTTTCTGAAGAAGAGAGTTGGTTGGGCTTACCCAGTCTACAAAAGAGGGGCCTCCAACACTACACGCCCGCGTTCAAGTTATCTGTTCTTCAATATATGAAGAACTATCAGGCATCTATACGACCTACTACTGCTCACTTTAATATTGCTGCACCTAGTTCTATTGCGGTCTGGCAGCGCCTCTACAATAAAGGCGGTCTGCAGCCTTGCAAGCTAAGACCTTGATTAAGGCTATTTACTGTCAACATAAAGGTCGTTATGGCTATCGCCGGGTGCAAACAGCGCTTGGCCATCAGAACCATTACCTCAATCACAAGACCGTCCAAAAGCTAATGACCCAGATGGGGATTAAGTCCACCGTAAGGCCTAAACGCTACCAGTCCTATAAGGGCACTATTGGTAACGCAGCCTCTAATCTACTAGAGCGCAAATTTGTAGCCAAAGAGCCCAATCAAAAATGGGTGACCGATGTCGCCGAATTTAATGTGCAGGGTGAGAAGGTATATCTGTCACCCATCTTGGATCTGTATAACCAGGAGATCATCTCCTATGAGATTAGCGATCGACCCCAGATTAGTATGGTGATGCAGATGCTCCAAAGCGCATTTAAGCAGCTTAAACCAACAGATAAAGCGCTGTTGCACTCCGACCAGGGCTGGCAATACCAAATGGGGTTTTATCAACAAGCTTTAAAAGAACAGGGCATCACTCAAAGTATGTCTAGAAAAGGCAATTGCCTAGATAACGCCGTGGGGGTCAGTTCACTAGGGTTGGTATTTTTTTGAGCGTTACTTTAAGTAATGCTGGGGGGGTCGGTCTACTAAGCGCAATGTCAACGCTCATTGGTTTTTTACTCTTAGTGTATTAGTATCGAAAAACGTGCCTAGGGTTTACCACTAATTTTTATCTTTGATTGCTAAAGTAGTTTGAAAGAGTTAATCTAATAAAAGTCGTGAAAAGAGGTATGAAGATGAAAATTCAAAAATTAGATCGCCGTCAATTTATTTTTGGTACAACTACTTTAGTAGTGGGCTCTGGGTTGGCTAGCTTTGGTATTGGGTCGCATGCCTTTATGAAAGTCCCCACCATTGACTCTTTAGATATTAAAGTCTTAGTAGATAGTAGCTATGATTCGCCAAGACCTGGCACAAATCAGTGGGTCAAGATCAAGCGCACCCCGTTTATCTCTACTAAAGATTATCGGAAGGCTTTGCATAATGAGTGGGGCTTGGCTTTAGCACTAGAGTCCCGCATTGGGCAAGACAAAAAGAGCATCCTACTAGATTACGGCTATACCCCGGCGGCTCTGATGGGCAATATGGAAATCATGGATGTGAAGCCTGAGCGACAAGACGCGATGATTTTGAGTCACGGTCACTTTGATCACTTTGGCGGCTTGATTGCGTTTTTAAAAGTCAATCGTAGTAAGTTGCCAGCAGATCTTACCTTGTATGTCGGTGGCGAAGATAATTTTTGTAATCGTAAAACAGCCAGCGGCTCGCCAGGGCATTTTGCGGACTGGGGCGTGCTAGATCGGCGTGAGTTAGATGCCTTAAAAGTCAAGATTGTGTATTGCGAAAAACCTACGATTATTCAGGGGCACGCCTTTACTACAGGAGTCATTAATCGCGGTAGCTTTGAAAAAGTTCTCCCAAATACTCTAGTTGAGTTTAGTAAAAAGAACGGTATCGGTTGTGATATGCCTGAACTCAATGCCAAGGCAGAGGGTAAGTTCGTTAAAGATGATCATATCCATGAACATGGCACGGCATTTAATTTAAAAGACCGCGGCTTGATAGTGATCTCTTCATGTGGTCATGCGGGGATTGTTAATACCGTACAACAAGCCATTAATGTCTCTGGTGTGAATAAAGTTCATGCGATATTAGGCGGCTTTCATTTATTCCCCGCGCCAAACGATTACCTAATCAGCACGGTTGAGGCTTTAAAACAATTTAATCCAGATGTGGTGATTCCTCTGCATTGCTCTGGGCCTGCCTTTGTCACAACCATGCGCAGCATCTTAAGTGATCGCCTAGTGACATCGACTACCGGAACTGAATTTCAATTTGGTAGTTAATGCAGCCGCATTGGTCAGCTAGCCTTGCGCTAGCTGGATTATTGATACTGGGGGCCACCCAAGGCCATGCGCAAACTGTTCAATCTAGAGCAGAATCTGTGCGTCTGATGAATGAATTGATGTCTGGGAAAGGTCAGGTAGGCGGGCCTTTTACTTTGTTTGACCAAACTGGTAAAAAACGCAGCCTAGCAGAATTTAAAGGCAAGGTAGTTCTCATTTATTTTGGCTATATGTTTTGCCCAGATATTTGCCCAATTGATTTGAGTAATCTAGCGGGCTTATTAAAGCGCTTGGGTAAAGATAGCGCCCAAGTGCAAACCATTTTTATTACCTTAGACCCAGCGAGAGATACCCCAGAATTAATGGGCAAGTATGTCCAGCATTTTGATAAACGGATTTTGGGTTTGCGAGGTACTGAGCAACAAACCAAGCAGGTGGCCACACAATATAAAACCTTTTATGAAAAGGTTAGTCTAAATGGTAATCAGTATGTCATTGATCACACGGCTTTTATCTATATTTTGAACCGCGCTGGTAAATATCTGGCTTTTTTCCCGCCTGGCACTTCGCCAGAGCGAATGGAGGTAATGGTTAGAGAAGCCTTAGCGCATGATGAGTAAACATAAAATAGCAAAGTCAGAAAGAAAAAAATGAAAACAATCTTAACAATCGTATTAACAGCAGTTTTCTCTGTGGCATGGGCCCAGTCAAACTCGGCGATTATTCATACCGAGCAAATGCAGCAGGCAGTTGAGCGGGGCGCCATTATTTGGGATGTGCGCGGTGAGAAAAGTTATCTAGAAGGGCATCTGCCAGGAGCCATTAATATTGGTGAAATCGGTAGCGTCCTGCGCGATCCTAATAAGGAAGACTACATTGCAACGGAGCAAATTCAAAAAATCTTTAATGCCGCCGGCTTAGATGTTAATCAAGAAATTGTGGTCTATGGCGCGCGTGGTAATCCCTATGCTTATTTTGGTCTGTACACCATCAATTATTTTGGTGGCAAAAAAGCACAGATTTACCATGGCGGGGTTGACGCCTGGAGACAAGCTGGTTTGCCGATACAAAAAGAGCGCCAAAGCTTACCCCCAGTATCAGTCGCGCTCGTTACCCAGTCTCAATTAGTCGTAAATAATGAGGAGATGCTTAAGCTTACCCAATCCAAGTCTGTACAAATTATCGACGCGAGAACCCCCGATGAATTTACTGGTAAGGATGTTCGCGCGATTCGGGGCGGCCATATTCCTAACGCGATTAATATTCCTTTTGAAGAAAATTGGCAAGATCCAGCGACCGCGATTAAGTTAGGTAAAAAACAAGTGGGCGATAACTCGGGTATGGCCCTGAAAAACCAAGCCGATCTCAAAAAGCTTTACGCTAATTTAGACCCTGATAAAGAGACGGTGGTGTATTGCCAAAGTGGTGTGCGGGCATCCGAAACCGCCGTGATATTAAAAACCTTAGGATTCAAAAAAGTCAAAGTATATGAATCCTCTTGGTTAGGCTGGGGTAATAACCTCAAGGCGCCGGTAGCTGATGAAACTTTTTTAAATGTGGGCGCGCTTAATGCGAAGATGGCTGCCATGCAAAATAAGATTAATCAATTGGAAGAAGCCTTAAAAAATAAAAATAACTGATCTGAATTTGGTTGTGAAAAATGCGAGTTTCTAGACGATTGCCTAGTGATCGCCTGATGAGTGCAATAAATTCAATGACTTACAAGGGTGTTAATTTGCATCTAAAACTGACCCACCATTTATATCTAACTTTAACCCATCCAAGTGATCAGTTTATCTTTGACTAGCAGACTATATTAAACAGATACTAGACTTAAATTCCATGCAAATTAGGGCGCTAATTGGATCAGTTTTGTGTGAAAGGCAACAAGCTAGCGTCTAAAACAGGTGTGCGATTACTTTTGGTAATACTTAAGCTAGTGCAGGAATTAATGCATGCTTGACTTTAGGAAGTCCAGATTTACGAACTTGCCATAAGTCGTAGGCTGCTTGCAGAGACAACCAAGCGCTTGCGCTTCCGCCATGCTTCTCGCCTAACCAAGCTTCAATACGCAGAGCCATTTCTGGAGAGATGCCGGCTTTACCATTAATTACTCTGGAAAAAGCAGCACGAGTTACGCCAAGCTGTTCCGATGCTTCTGTTACGGTGAGCTCTAACGCTGGAAGAATGTCTTCTTTTAGCGTGAGACCTGGGTGGGGTGGGTTGTACATTTTAGTCATCATCATTCCTGTTCTTTTAGTGGTAATCCTGGTAATCAACAAAAATTACATCTTCACCTTCAAATTTAAAAGTTATTCGCCAGTTTCCGTTTACTGATATTGAATAGTGATTGGCTAGTTTATTTTTTAAAAAATGTAAGCCCCAGCCAGGAATATTCATATCCTCCCATTTTTTTGCAACATGTAATCTGGCTAACTGCCTACCAAGCTTATTAGCATGGGCGGCTTGGATTCCAGATTTTTTGCCTGTTTCAAAAAAGAGTTGTAAACCCTTATGGCGAAATGTTTTAATCATAGTTTATTGTATACTGTAACTATACGCTATGCAAGTAGCGTGGTTTACGGACACCCAGCGCCTGATATCCCTATTCAATTCGGCTCAAAAAGACTCCGAATTGTGACCAGCAGAAGTTAGTACATTTCATTTAACCAAAAGAAAAGGGACTGCATCACTGCAATCCCTTATGTACTGGTGGGTCGGGCGGGATTGGCTGCGCCGAAACTTCGTTTTCGAACCCACGACCAACGGATTAAAAGAAGTTATCCCTCTTAAAAACTCATATAAATCAGTGGCCTACAAGGCTGAAAGATATGTGTGCGATTGAGTGTGCGATTGCAGGTTGGTGAAAAGTTCTATTGTTTAACTAGGATTCAAATTTATCTAGATGCTCTAGGATGAGATTTGCGAGTATTGATTCATCACCATTGAAGGCTAGCTCCATTGCTTGGTAAATTTGTTCTTGCTCTAAATCTGAGTAATCCAGTTGATAGCCAGCCGCTTGACTGAGCTGTGAGATGAATATCCGTTGTACACGACCATTCCCCTCTCGAAAAGGATGAAGCGCATTGATCTCTGAAAGGTAATGAGCCAATCTTTTTGATAAAGGATCAGCATCCAGTCCTTTGAGCCAGTTTTCACGCGCTAGCTTCTTGAATGTCTCATTGGCTGCAGATTCAATAAAGCGTACATTGGCAAAACGACTGTTGCCACGACTAATATCTACCGTGCGAATCTTCCCAGCCCAGCCATATATATCCTGAAAGAGGGCTAAGTGAATCCGTTGAAGATGGGCTAAGTCAAACTGACCTGCTATAGGATTTTCTAGAATTTCAATTGATCGCAAAGTAGATAGGTCACCTTCGTAGGCGTCTAGTTCATTTGCATCGGTAATTTCTGCTTTATTTCGAAGTACGTCTGTACCTAGGTAGCAGTAAGTGTCATCCGCGTCGTAGCGTGACATAACGTTGTTTAGTTTCTTCCAATATTTGCGCAATACTCTTTTTACCAGCAACGTAATCAGTGAGGTTTTGTACCAACTGTTTAGTCGGGACTATACCCTCAATACGTGCAGAAGCAACAGCGTTGGAAACGTTATATTGGCGTATCTGAGATTGGGTAGCGAACTTCATCGGCATGTATTGATTTTAATAGATTTAGAGCTGATTTACAAGTAAAAAAATGACCCTAAAACAGGGTTTGAAGAGTTATTTGAAAGGATAATGTTAATTTGCATCTAATCTTGATCCGCCATTTGTATCTAACTTTTATCCACCCAAGTGATCAGGTTATCTTTCACTAGCGGCATATTTTGAACAGATGCTGGGCTGAAATTGGTTACAAATTAGGGCGCTAATTGGATCAGTTTTGCGTGCAAATCAACAATTAAAGCCTATGCGAATGGTAATGATGAAATCCGTAAGAAGCTAGGAATGCCCATTCAATTTAGTTCTTGTCATACTGCTCTGATTGATGGTTATGCGATTGAAGGACATGTGCCAGCAAAAGAAATAAAACGACTCTTAGCTGAAAAACCCAAAGCGATTGGATTGACGGTTCCTGCTATGCCAATTGGCTCGCCAGGCATGGATGGCCCAGAGTATGGGGGCAAAAAAGACCCATACGACGTTTTACTTATTGGATTAAATGGTAAGCCCACTATCTATCAGTCCTATAAGTAGGGTCTGATATCTTCAGTCCCAGTTAATATCGCCCCTGGCCACCAAACTTAAATAATGCCCTGCTTGGTGCGGGGTATTTTCTTTTGGTCCGGCGGATGAGATTCCGTTGACTAGGATCGCAAGGCTACTAAAATTGACCAATGAAATTTATCAAGGCTATTTATTCTGATATCCCCGAACTCGTTGAGCTATTAAATATTCTTTTTGATCAAGAGGCAGAGTTTGAGCCTAATTCAGAAGCTCAAAGAAAAGCCCTTAACAAAATCATTCTTGATCCAAAGATCGGCATCATTTTGGTTGCCAGAGATGATGAAAAAATATTAGGAATGATTAACCTGCTGTTTACTGAATCTACTGCTCTAGGCTCCAAGGTCGCCATTCTTGAAGATATGGTTGTTCTATCTAAATCGAGAGGAGAAGGTATCGGCTCTAAGTTAATTGACTATGCGATTAGCGAAGCCAAAAAAGAGGGCTGTAAACGAATTACCTTATTAACTGATATTGAAAATACTAAAGCCCAGTCTTTCTATCAAAAGAAAGGTTTTATGAAGTCTAAGATGACGCCATATAGGATTTTGCTGGATTAGACATCCTAGACCCTGGTTCAAGTACAGGTCGGGGAGCCAAATTCAGAAAGGCTTAAAGGTTAATTGGCTTGTTGTAAGCCTTTTTTGTTTTCTATGAATCAAGAGAAGGCAAATAAAAAAGCTGATGGAATTATTAGCAATACATATAGTACCTTGATGACTCTGGGAATGAATGGTTACTATGTCTTTTGTACTGATCCTGAAACTTAGGCATATTTTAAAGATAGATTCAGAGCTAGGAATTAAATCTCGTTATATTTCTTTGCACTACCTTTAGCTTTATCAACTGGATATTTGAGATTATTAGCTTCAATCTTGGCAGAAATAATTTCAGCAACGTTTAATCCACATTCATTAGCAAGAAGAAAAGCATAGGCTAGAACGTCAGCCAATTCTTCTCTAATTTTATCTTTTGAAGCTTCTTCAGAGGATTTCCAAAGAAATGCCTCAAGCAGTTCTGCTGCTTCAATAGTTAAAGCAACAGCTAGATCCTTCGGATTATGAAATTGCTTCCAATCGCGATCGTCTCTAAAAGTGATTAGTTTTTTAGTTAATTCGGAAATTTCAGACATAAGGTAATGCTACTACGGTTTAAGCGTTGATTTCAGCGACGCTGAATGAAGACCTTCTTTTAAAGGGCGGTTCATATTTAGGTCGCTAAAACCCAAATCTGACCGAAAACTTGTACACGTCTATTTAAAGGACGCTTTTACTTTATTCCTTAATGCCATAGTCAACTCATCCAGCTTAACGACCAATGGGTTTATAGCCCAAACGAAATGTTATCAAAATAATTAATCACGCCCGATGGTGAAATCTTCTATAGCCTAAAAAAAAGTAGATCATTGTCGGTGAGTAGGTAATGTAAATGACCATAGGAAATCCCATTAGGGACAAGCATGTCAAGTCAAATAGCGCATGCGGTTACAGACCACCCGCGCACTCCCAAAACCCAAGTACCCAGATTCACCCAAAATCAGTCTATTTTGCTACGATGAAACTATAAAAACTCATTTTGGTGGTGGACCTAAATTGACTGCACTTCAGGTATCGTCTAGTCCTCAATCTCAAAATAGGTATGCTGCCGACGATATTGACAATTTAAAGCATGATTACCAATCTTGCCATTAATCTCTGAGGTTAAGAGCTTACAGAACTGACAACGATACTCATTTGAACCATCTACTTTTTCTTGAGGGTAATCGATGTATATATTTTTAGGGTAAGTACTCATTGCAGTTTCCTTCCATATGATTGAAATCATGAAAGCCAATATCTTTTACTATCTTTTCATAGCATACTACAAAAAAACTGTCAATTCTGAATGTTCTTAGGGGGGGTACCTTCCAGATATTAAGAATTTACGCAACATCTAACTGACGTTCGCTGTTTTAGGTGAGATTGGTAGAAGTGATTCTCAAAGATTCTTGAACAACGCATATGGTAAGTTGTCACATAACTCAGTTGCTTAGGTTGGTTCACCTATATAACGGATCGTAAACTCTAGCGTATCTAAATCACCAAATACATACGTACTAGGTGAATAAATGCCAGCGACACTACCAGGATCAATTCGAAGAGTTTTACCTCCTTTTATATTAGGAATTATCTCGATGATTGCGCTGTGTTCATGGCCATTACAGACTAGATCAAAATCACCAGTGAGGGCCATGGCTTTTGCGTAATGGGGATAGTGAACCATAAATATTCGACGATTTGCTAGCTCAAGGGATTTGTCTTGCCCATGGTAATGAATAATCTGTGAATGGTCATTAGAGAATTTAGTTAAATAATATAAGTCCCCAACGTTATTTCCATGAATTAAGTGAACTGGAAGACCAATTTTTATGACATCGCGTAAAGTTGAGGCAGCAATTAAGTCACCACAGTGCAGAGCCACTTGCGCACCCATTGAGTAGGCTTCCTTTAATGCCGCAACGAGAGGTTCTCGATGGTCATGGCTATCGGACACAATGCAAATTTTCATAATTTTTATAGCCTGTTGATTAAATAAGATGTATTAAAGAACTTTTTTAAAGCTGAAATTTGAAAAGTTAGGGTAAATACTAGCTAAAGAATGACTAGTAACATGTTAACTTATCTTTTAAATATTAAATTAATATTAATATTAATAGTAAGCTTTTTTGCAAGAAAGGCCTTGTTCAAAAATGTTCTCTAATAATCCATTTTCATCTATTGCATCGATAGTTTCCCCTGATTTGATGCAACTATTTGTTTTTTTCATGATATTTCTTGTTGTTGTTGGGACTATTTTTGACATTATCCACAAAGGTAGCGCAAGATATTTTTTTGAAAATATGCGAAAAACAAATAGCATGGCAAAAAAAGATTTAGATGGGGCAGCGATAATCTCAATTGCAATTAAAACCGGTGCAATTGATGTTATGACTTCAAAAGAGTTATGTAATATTCGTGGTCGTCGAATTGCTCACTTAATGGGCATGTATGGTTTCATTCTTTACATTGTTACAACTGTATTAATGATATTCAATATCGCAACGCCAGCAATAGTTGCTCAGTTATGGTGGCTAGGTGGTCTCTTGGTGTGCGCTGGCGGCTATTGGTTTTGGTTTTTTATTCGAGCCGACGTTTCTGCGGAAGGAAAGTCACCTTTTCGTGTAATGCGCGCGGATCTTTTTGTACTTTCTCTTGTAGGTAGCGTTACTCTTGGTTTAATTTGGGCATGGATGCAGGCAAAGGGGATATCAGGCTCATTGGTGATCTTTAGTTTTTATATCTTTGCCACAGTAATTCTATTTGGTGGTGTGCCATGGTCAAAATTTGCACATATGTTTTTCAAACCTGCCGCAGCATTTGAGAAAAGATTATCTATAGCAAATGGTAATGCTGATAATTTACCGACATATACTCGCGATGATCCAGAGCTTCAACAAAGCCACTCAATGGAATTGCTTAAAGATGCACCCATGGATATGGGTCTTGGAATAAAGCGTGAAGTTCCGCGACATTATTAGACTTTGATGGAACTTCATTTTATTTATTAGGAGCTAATTTATGCCGACTTTTGTTTACATGACTAGATGTGATGGTTGCGGACACTGCGTTGATATCTGTCCGTCCGATATTATGCATATCGATAAAACTCATCGACGAGCATATAACATTGAACCAAATATGTGCTGGGAATGCTATGCCTGTGTCAAGGCCTGCCCGCAAAACGCAATTGATGTTCGTGGATATGCTGATTTTGCACCGCTCGGACATAGTGTTCGTGTGCAGCGCGATGAAAAAAAAGGGACTATTGCCTGGAAAATTAAATATCGTGATGGCACAGAAAAAAACTTTCTTTCTCCAATTACAACCAAACCATGGGGCACCGCTATTCCAAAGTTAGCCGATGTAATCGGGCCAAACGATGATATGCGCAATAGTCAACTCCTATATAGCGAACCTAAATATATTCGTTTTGATGAAGGTGGATTGCATACTCTTAAAGCAAGCGGTTTAAAGATGAAGAAAGGTGTTTATTACTAATGGCTCACAAAACCATTGTCGAAGAAAACATAGATATATTAGTTGTTGGCGCTGGTCTTGGTGGTTGTGGTGCTGCATGGGAAGCTAGGTTCTGGGGACAAAATAAAAAGATCATCATCGCTGAAAAGGCAAATATTGATCGTTCTGGCGCTGTTGCGCAAGGCTTATATGCAATCAATTGCTACATGGGTACCCGTTGGGGTGAAAATAAGCCAGAAGATCATGTTCGCTATGCCAGAATCGATTTGATGGGTTTAGTGCGTGAAGATCTACTATTTGACATGGCTCGTCACGTTGATTCCACTGTTCATCAATTCGAGGAGTGGGGCTTACCAATTATGAAAGATCCAAAGAATGGCCGTTATCTGCGGGAAGGTCGTTGGCAGATTATGATTCACGGCGAATCTTATAAACCCATCGTAGCTGAGGCTGCTAAAAAATCAGCTGATAAAGTATTTAATCGTATTTGTGTAACTCATTTACTAATGGATGAAAGCAAGGAGAATCGAGTTGCAGGTGCCGTCGGTTTTAACGTTCGAACAGGTAATTATCATGTTTTCAAATCGAAAACTGTGATTTGTGGCGCTGGCGGTGCATCAAACATCTTTAAGCCACGGTCTGTTGGAGAAGGTTCAGGAAGAACTTGGTATGCCCCATGGTCATCTGGTTCTGCTTATGGTCTCATGATCAATGCTGGTGCAAAAATGACGCAAATGGAAAATCGGATTGTATTGTCACGATTTAAAGATGGCTATGGTCCCGTAGGGGCATACTTTTTACATTTAAAAACCTATACTCAAAATGGCTTAGGGGAGGAATATGAAACTAAATGGTTCCCGGAGCTCCAAAAAATGGTTGGCAAAGAATATCTTGATCCCGAGGCTTCTCATTTAACCCATCGTCCTATTCCAACATGCTTACGAAATCATGCATTGATAAGTGAGGTCAATGCTGGTAGAGGCCCTATACACATGGTTACAATGCATGCTTTCCAAGATCCCCACTTAGAGGAAGTTGGTTGGGAAAACTTTCTCGGTATGACTGTGGGCCAAGCGGTCCTATGGGCCGCAACCGATGTTGATCCAAAAAAAGAAAATCCTGAACTAACCACTTCAGAACCATATGTCATGGGTTCACATGCAACTTGTTCGGGTGCTTGGTGTTCAGGCCCTGAGGATATTTCACCACCAGAATATTTTTGGGGTTATAACCGCATGACCACCATCGAGGGTTTATTTGGAGCTGGTGATGCAGTGGGAGGTACGCCACATGCATTCTCATCCGGTTCTTTCACAGAAGGCCGTTTGGCTGCAAAAGCTGCATGTAAATATGTTGATGATGGCAAGGCAGAAGGTATAGTTGTATCTGATACCCAGATAAATAATCGTAAGCAAGAAATATTTAAACCTTTAAAGCACTACAAAACTTACCGTAACGCAATAGTGGCTGGTAGTGTTAACCCACACTACATTAATCCTAAACAAGGGCTTGAGCGCTTACAAAAATTAATGGATGAATACTGCGGTGGGGTTACTGTTAGTTACATGACCAATGAGAACTTACTAAGTATTTGTCTAAAAAAACTAAAAATAATGGAGGAAGATTTAGAAAGTCTTGCCGCAGAAGATCTTCATGAGTTGTTGCGTGCATGGGAGCTAAAACATCGGCATCGTACAGCTGAATGTGTCACTCAACACACTTTATTTCGTAAAGAAACTCGGTGGCCTGGATATTATTATCGAGGTGACGTAATGAAATTAGATGATGAAAACTGGCACGTTCTTACCGTATCGCGACGCGACCCAAAAACTGGGGAATACACAATGGAGAAAGCCCCTTGTTACCACTTAGTTGGAGAAGAAGAGACCGCCTAAGTTGAGCATTAAGAATTAATTGAATATTTTTTGCAAATTGGCATGAAATTCTTTTTACTTTCTATAGAGGACTTATTTAGCTAGTAAGTTTTATTAATTTATTTAATATTGGTAATTGTGGTTTATCTTGATGAACATTATTGAAAAAGAAGATGTTGACATTTATGCCATTGCAAATCCGTTCTGGCGCGAGCTAGTTAAAAGTTCAAATGAGGGTAATTATGGTAGTTTTGCAAAAAATTTCTCCATCAAGATGGCTCTTGCAATGAATATGGTTGTATCTAATCATCAATTTGCTAACAGTGAATTAGCTAGAAATCTTTCTGAAGACAGCGATCCGCTCGGAATTATTCGTAGAGGAGAACATGTAACAGTTCTTTATCGGATGCGGAGTACAAAAAAAGAAGGGGAATGGTTAGGTCGGCTAGTTCTTGGTTATGAAAATGATACTGTAAAAATATTTGGCGCTACCATTAATTAGGCTGATTGAAGTTATATTTCATATGAGCAGTCAAGTTCAAAAAGGAATGTATGTAGAGCTAATCTATAAGGTGAAAGATAAGAAAACAATGGATATTCTGACAGGTGTTGAGTTTCCATTAGGTTATGTTCATGGCCATAACGAAATACTAGCCCCATCTGTACACATGGAACTAGAGGGTAAGTTTGCTGGGGATGTAATCGAAGTTTTAATTGATGGTAAGCAAATCTTTGGTCCTAGAGATGAAGCTTTAGTTTTTACTGATTACATTGATAATGTGCCAATGGAGTATCGTAAAGTAGGACTTTCAATACTTATGGAAAATGATCAGGGTGGCACTCGAAGCTTTCTTGTAACGCGAATAGATGATAAAACAATAACTGTTGACGGTAACAACCCACTTTGTGGTCGTGATTTATTGTTTTGTCTTGAAATTCTAACTGTTAGAGAGCCGACTAGTGAAGAATTTTTGGTTGGTGGTTCAGTAGTTCCTGCCCCAGAGATTTCAAACTGGAGCAAGCAAAATTTTTAATTTTATTTATATGTTTAATGAATTATGGTAAATTCATTTTTTTATTTAAGGAATAGTTTATGAGTGAGCAAAAACCCATAACGAAAGTACCTGATGGAAATACTCGTTTTTATGTTACCCGTCAAAAGGAGTCCAATGAGAAAGGGTTTATTGGCTATGAAACTATTTGGAAGCCCTTTTTTAAGGTTGCTGAATACAAAACTCCAAAACAACCTTAACACTTTCTACAACTCTATTTTGGTTACGTTTCGCCCTAATTACCTTAATTTATAACCACTAGCGAGCAGAGGGGCCGCTTAATTTAATCTCCACCTTATCTCCATCTTCTATCGAGGTATAGTAGTCGCGGAGTATCTTTAACACTTCGGGTCGGCTAAATTCATTTGGAACGATTTCGTCGTCCGAAAGCAATTTTCTAAGCTTTGTGCCGGACACTAAGAGACGATCTTTTTCGTCATGAGGGCATGTTTTAGCTGAGGCCATACCGCCACATTGATAACACCAAAAAGTCCAGTCAATTTTAAGTGGTTTGGTTTGGAGGGCACCTTCTGGTATTTCATCAAATATATGATGTGCATCAAAAGGACCGTAGTAACTTCCAACACCAGCATGATCTCGGCCAATTATTTGATGAGAACAGCCATAGTTTTGACGAAATAAAGCGTGCAAAAGAGCCTCTCGTGGACCAGCATAACGCATGTCTAAAGGATAACCAGACTGCACTAACGTTTTTGGTACAAAATAATTCTTGATTAACTCATCAATTGCTTTGGTACGAACTTCGGCTGGGATATCACCCGGCTTTAGGTTGCCAAGAAGTGAGTGTATTAGTACCCCATCGCATACCTCGATAGCCACTTTAGCTAAATATTCATGTGACCGGTGCATTGGATTACGAGTTTGAAAAGCTGCAACTGTTTTCCAGCCATTCTTAATAAAGATCTCACGCGTTTGCAAGGGAGTTAAATAGAGACTTCCATATTTTTCTGGAAAACCACCCTGCGACAAGACCTTTACTGGTCCGGCTAAATTAACTTCACCTTGTGCCATTAACATTTGTACTCCAGGATGTGCTTCATCTGTGGTTCTGTAAATGGAGTTACATTCATGTGTTTTGTCTATGCGGTACTTTTCTGTGATTTGCATTGTAGCTAAAATGTCTTGATTATCAGGGTCAATTAAAGCAATTTCAGTGCCGAGATTGATTGATTTAGCTAAAGTTTCTGTGATGGATAATGTAATGGGAATTGGCCAAAATAGCCCATTAGACAATTGATATTTGTCGCATACCCCCTTCCAGTCATCATGGCCCATGAATCCAGAAAGTGGGGTGAAACCACCAATACCAAGCATGAGTAGATCCCCTTTTTCCCTATGTGAAACAGGTAAAGAAAGCATATTAGAGGCTCGCTTACGTTCCTCATTAAGAAATGGATTTTCTAAAAAAAGCGGTTTGAGAAATTCAGACCCATGTGGTTTTACAAGAGTATTCATAAACTTTATCTTTGACGAGCTAAAAGTAAAGTATCAACAAAAATTTTGTCAATGTAAATAGGAGAATGCAAAAAAAGTTTTTTGAAAATTGACCAATAATTGACGATGATGGCGATGTGATTAAAATTCTCTTTTTTGGCGAGTGAAAATTCAAGGTAATTAGGGCGTTTCGTAACCAATGTATCCTTGGAGATACTGATGGTTATTGGGGCTCATACGGTTTTTAGTTGTGCGACCAACTTTTTGAATGGTCGCAAGTGTGTTTTTTGTGGTTCTTTTAAGACAGTAAAGACGGCTCGTAGCTATGTTAAATGCATGCTCTGCGGTAAGCAAAAAAGCCCCCTAAGCTGCGCCTGTTAATTTGCATCTAATCCTGATCCGCCACTTGTATTTAACTTTCATCCACCCAAGTGATCAGGTTATCTTTCACTAGCGGAGTATATTAAACAGATACTGGACTGAAATTGGCTACAAATTAGGGCGCTAATTGGATCAGTTTTGCGTGCAAATCAACAGTGGTAGCGATTCAAATGCTGTAATTCACATTCGCTCAGAGTTTTGCTTTTACATTTTCAGAGTCGTAGAATTGGGGGAGAAATTTGGGGGCAAGTATCAACCAAGTAAACCCAAGAGCTTGAATTATTAAATAAAGCCCCATTGATAACGTGAATGCCTCTGGCACGGCAAGACCCCATTCAATACCTTTATCAATAAAATAGCCAATTCCCCATTGCATTAAAGATGCCCCAATAAAAATTGCAACATTATAAGTTGTTGATACTCTTCCTGAATGAGATATTGGAAAGCTGGTAATGACAAGACTTTGCGCAAGTACAAACGATGCAGAGGTAACTGCATAAAGGCCCCACCAAAATATATTTAAAGGGCCATGAAGAAAAAATGCAGCACCTTGGGCGACTAGTGAGATACCCGTCATCCAAGATAAAAAAGAAAAAGTACTAACCCCTATCAGTTGAAGTTTTGGTAAAAAAAAAGTATTGATAAGGTAAGTAATTAAAAGAACAGCGTTAAACCAAAATATCAGTTGTGATGACTTTTCAGATGTATAGTGCATGACATTAATTAGCCATGGACCTAGCCAAAGGGTTTGTAGCGCTATGAATCCCCCTAAAGAAATTGCACCAACTGGTAAGAGTCTTAAGTAATTAGGGTTTGTAAGGATGGGGCGATAGCTTTCCCATGAAAGTAATTTGACCTTATTTGAATTTGATATCCAAATTGTAGGCTTCTCTTTTGGAGTTTTAACCGGTAGAAAGAAATACAAGATAACTATGGATGCGGCGCAAATCATTGCAAGAGATAAAAAGACTCCTCTCCATCCAATATAAGGCAAAATAATGCGAACAGGTGCAGAGGCAAAAAGAGCTCCCGATGTACCAAAGATAAGCATGGCTGATGTTAATTGAGGTTGCTTATCAATTGGATACCATGACCTAAAGCCTGAAAGTGCTGACATTAAGCAAGAAGAAACTCCAACGCCAATTAACATTCTTCCTGCAAAGAGGAGCGCAAAGTTATCGGCAGAATAAAAAAGCAAGGCACCTACAACAGCAAAAATCATTAAGCTTATTTCCGTAATTCGGGGACCATACTTATCTAAAAGTACCCCAACGGGAATCTGCGCTAGTCCGAAACCAATTAAATAAGATGATGATAGGAGGCCTAGCTCGCCGCTACTAATTTCTAAATCATTTATTAGCTCGGGAGAAAGGACTGCATTCACCGATCTAAATGAATATGAGATGAAATATGCAAATGCAAAGCAAAAAAATACTTTAAACGCCTGCCTACCTATAAGAGGTATTTCTAAGGCTTGTTTATTTGAAAGCCAAAAGTCTGCCATAGTTGCTTTAATTGTGATTGGGAATATGTGTAGTATCCCCCGTCAAGCCGACATTTGTTAATTTGCATCTAACACTGATCCACCATTTGTATCTAACTTTAATCCACCCAAGTGATCAGGTTATCTTTCGCTAGCGGAGTATATTAAACAGATTATGGGCTGAAATTGGATGCAAATTAGGGCGCTAATTGGATCAGTTTTGCGTGCAAAGTAACATACTGACCTTATAAGTAGGTTTTCTTGCAGCTAGCATTGAATTTTTCTGGCAATTATGCCTATTTAAATAGGGGCTATTTTGAACAATTTATTTAAATCG
>CAMCUP010000013.1 GCA_945878885.1 Polynucleobacter meluiroseus
TTAAACTATGCCATTATGTCTAGCGGCGCTTATAGCTTTGCAGCTGATACTAAAGGCTATACCTATGGTGTAGTTGCCGAATGGTATCAAGGTGATTGGGTTACACGTGCAGCGCGCTTTGCCATGCCAACTGAGCCTAATACCATGCAACTTGACTACAGCATGACGCAAGATTACGGCAATCAAGTTGAAATTACCCGCGCACATACCATTGGCGATCAAGTGGGAAAAATTCGGGCTTTGTGGTTTCAAACCCATGCTTATATGGCCAACTACCAAAATGCAATTAATTTGGCATATAAAACTAATACCGTACCTTCTATTTATAGCGCTCGTCAAGCTAATCAAACATCATGGGGTTATGGTTTAAATGCTGAACAAGCCTTAACTAAAGATGTTGGAATTTTTGCCCGCTGGAGTTGGAATAATGGCCAAACCGAAACTCAAACATACGATATTAGTAAGTCATTATCTGGTGGCGTTTCGGTACAGGGCTCAATTTGGAACCGTAAAGAAGATACCTTTGGGCTAGCTTTTGCAGTCAATGGTATTTCTGCTTCTGAAATCAACTATCTACAACTGAAAGCCAGTACGATGTTTATTGGCGACGGCGCTTTAAAATATAAGCCCGAACAAATTATCGAAACATACTATAGCTTTAATGTTTATAAAGGCGCTTATTTAACTGCCGACTATCAGCGTATCGCCAACCCTGCATACAATGCCGCACGCGGACCCGTAAATTTCTTTAGCCTACGCGCACATCTTGAATTCTAAATAATTATTCGTACCGCAAAGCTTGAATCGGTTGCATATTAGCGGCTTTCTTAGCAGGATAGTAACCAAAAAATATTCCAATCGCGGCAGAAAAACCCACTGCAAGGGCAATTGATGCAAACGAGAGCTCAACTGGCCAACCGGCAAGCGAGCCGACGAGCAATGAGGCAATTGAGCCCAATAAGACACCAATCACGCCACCAATAGTAGCTAAGGTCATCGCCTCAACTAAAAATTGCGCCAAAATATCTTTACTGCGCGCACCAATTGCCATCCGCAAACCAATTTCTCGGGTGCGCTCGTTAACCGAGACCAACATAATATTCATAATGCCAATGCCCCCCACCATTAAGCTGACTGATGCTACTGCAGCCAATAATAGCGACATCACTTTGCTTGAGGCTTCTTGTGCTTGTAATATCTCGGTCAAATTACGAACCGTAAAATCATTATCTGCAGTAGGCTGAATACGGTGGCGTTGCCGCAATAATTCAGTAATATGCTCTTCTGCTAATTTCATATTCTCGCCTGCACCCACCTTAATAATGATCGAGCCAACCCGCGCAATCCGTCCTAAGGCTTCGCCAAATATCCGCCTCCGCCCTGTCGATAAAGGCACAAACACCGCATCATCTTGATCTTGACCCTGACTACTTTGACCCTTACGATCAGTTACGCCAATCACCTGAAATGGAATCCCTTTAATGCGCACCATTTGATCGATTGGATCAACATCTTCGAATAATTCTCTAGCAACGGTTTGTCCTAACACGACAACTTTACTAGCGCCTTGTAATTCACCAGCATCAAAAAATCGACCCTTAGCTAAGGTCCATTCTCGGGCATCAAAATAGTCATTCTTCACGCCATAGATAGTTGTACCCCAATTATTATTACCGGTGACAATTTGCCCAGCACCCCTTGAAGTTGGCGCAGCGATGGCGACCTCTGGCACTTCACGGACGATGGCATTAGCGTCTTCCTCTGTTAAGCTTTGCGCATTACCTGCACCCAAGCGCACTCCCGATTGCAATAAAGTTCCAGGAATTAAAATCATTAAATTAGAACCTAAGCTTGATATTTGTTCTTTCACTCGCGCTTGAGCCCCACTACCTACGGCTACCATCGTAATTACCGCAGCTACTCCAATGATGATGCCCAGCATCGTTAATACCGAGCGTAATTTATTAATCCGTAACGCCAATAAGGCAATCGATAAATTGGTTTTAAGATCAAGTTGCATACGGCTAGTTCACTCGAACATCAACAATTTGACCATCACGAAAAGTAATTTCTCTTTTCGCATATGCCGCTACTTCTAGCGAATGGGTTACCACTATTACTGTCATCCCTTGCTGATTTAAGCGGGTTAATAATTCTAAAACTTCAACTGAAGTTTTAGAATCAAGCGCACCCGTTGGTTCGTCGGCCAAAATCAATAAGGGGTCATTTACTAAGGCACGGGCAATTGCAACCCGCTGCTGTTGTCCGCCCGATAACTCAGCGGGTGTATGGGTAAATCGCTTGCCAAGCCCAACTTGCTCTAAACGTACTTTAGCGTGATCAATGCGGGCTTGATGATCTAAATGGGCTAAAGGTCCATTGCGGGCATACAATAAAGGCAGGGCAACATTGTCAACAGCTGAAGTACGTGCGAGTAAATTAAACTGTTGAAATACAAAACCAATGCGGCGACTACGTACATCCGCTAACGCATCGGCATCCATCACCTCAACATTCTCTCCGGCCAAATAATATGATCCGCTAGTGGCTTGATCAAGACAGCCAATGAGATTCATAAAAGTAGATTTTCCTGAACCTGAGGCACCTACAATGGCAACAAAATCTTGGGTATCAATATCAAGCGAAACATGGTCTAAGGCATGCACGATTTGATCGCCAGTGCCGTAGGTTTTACTTAAATTGTCAGTATGAATCAACACGTCATTTAGTAGTACTTTAAAACATCCGTGGACCAGCAGGACGAGTCGGGCTACCACTTGCAGTGCCAGAAGACTTACTATCGGGCGATTGAATACCAATAATCACTTCGTCGCCGACTTTTAAGGGGGGTAATTTTGCGTCATCATCAGGCAAAATTTCGGTGAAATTGCCATCTGACAAACCAGTTTTAATCATTCGCTGCAATGCTTTAGAACGAAGTCCTTCGTCTTCTAAGAGCCAAATGCGGCGTATCGTCGGCACACCACGACTACCCCCACTACCACCTTTACGAGCAGCACCAGCAGGTGGGGTTGAAGCATTACTTGCTGGCGAGTCACCAACCGCAGGCATTCGAAAACGTAATGCTGCATTTGGAATCTTCAAAACTTTGTCGCGCCTGTCAACTACAATTTTGACATTAGCAGTCATCCCAGGCAATAACTTGAAATCAGGATTATCCGCCGACAGAATCACAGTATAGGTCACCACATTTTGAATGGTGGTAGGTGCTTTGCGAATTTGAGTAATCTTTGACTTAAAGATGCGCCCAGGGAATGCATCGACGGTAAAATTTGCGTTCAGCCCCGCGCTTAATCGACCTACATCGGCTTCATCAATTGCCGTATCAACTTGCATCTCCGCTAAATTCTTGGCAATAATAAATATCTCTGGGGTTTGCAAGCTAGCTGCTACAGTTTGCCCTACTTCAACACTACGCTTTACCACTACCCCATCGACCGGTGCTCGAATGACTGTATCGTCGAGTGATTTTTTAGCTGACCGTAAAGCGGCTTCAGTAGTTTTATACGCTGCCTCGGTTTGCACTAAGGCTTGTGGCGAGATAAAGCCTTTATCGATTAACTTTAGATTAAATTGATGATTTTTCTGCGCTAAGGTGAAATTAGCTAAGGCTTGATCATATTTAGCTTGAAAATCGCGTGGATCAATTAACGCAATCACCTGCCCCTGTTTTACTGGCGAATTAAAATCGACTAATAATTCTTTTACCATGCCAGTTACTTGGGAACCGACGGTAACTTGTTTTACAGGATTTAAGATTCCACTAGCATTAATTGAGGCGACTAGCGGCCCCTCCTCTATTAAAGCCGTGCGGTAATCGGGCGTATTTAACCCAAATACAATGCGCACTGCAAACCATATCATGGTCAGTGCTATTAAACTAATCAGCGTAAAACTAAACCAGCGCCATTTTCCAATAAAGCAACGGTGCAATAAACCACTAAGCAAGCTACCAAGCCAGCTATTGGTTACTTGTTGCTTTAAGCGCAAGAAAAATGACTGTATTTTTTTTAACATCTTTATCAATAATTAAAAAACCCACCAGATCACTCTGATGGGTTTATCAAGCGAGAGCGGCAAAACCGCAAGCTAGATTACTTCTTTGCTGGTGCTGCGGGAGGAGTAACAAAAGTAATTACAGTTTCATCCGCATACTCAACCAGCACATCATCACCAACTTTAAATTTCTCAAGACCGAGTACAGCTTTATCAACTTTAACTTTTTGTTTTTCGCCGCTTGGCATTGTAAATGTTACAACACGTGATGCTGCATCAATTGCAGTAATTTTTACAGTTGCAAAAACGGTATCGGTAATATCAGTAAATGGCTTAGCACCGCCCTTAGCTGCAATTTGAACAGAACGCACACCAGATACGCCAGGCTTAGCATCTTTAGGAGCTGCGATTAAGCCAACTGCAATTGCTTCAGCATGCTCGACTACAAAAATATCACCCTTTTTAACTTTGCCTAAGTTATTAACATCTTTAGAAACGCGCATGCCAACCATATTGCCTTTGTCATCTTTAAACATGACAGTGCGTGTTTTCATATCTACTGAATCAACGGTGGCAGTAATAACCACTACACCAGCTTCGATTGGCATCATGGCTGGTTTTGCTGGCTGAGCAATTGCGGTTGCAGTAACGGTTGCAAGCATTGCTGCGAATAGTAAAGATTTTTTCAAGGTAACCCCTATAAGTTAGAAAATAAAAGTTAATGCGGAAAGAATTAAAGCGGGTTTACGGCCAATTTCAATCTACCTCATTAATCTGCATGCATTTTAACTTGTTTTTAATTTTTATCTATTGCACTGCACCAATTTAGTGGTTTATCAGCCTTGGGTCTATAGAGCAAGTGCGCAAACATAGGCACTAGACCAAGCCCATTGAAAATTATGGCCCCCTAAGTGCCCAGTAACATCAACGCATTCACCTATAAAATACACTCCAGGATTCTTACGCGCCATCATGGTTTGACCATTTAAGGCATTGGTATGTACGCCTCCCAACATCACCTCAGCTTTATTCCACCCCAAAGTACCTGCAGGCTTTACCCGCCATTGCGTGAGGCTCGCTTTTAATGCCTGCTGCTCGGTCTTGCCAACTTCAGCCCATTTTTTACCCAATAAGCCTGCCTGCGCGGCAAACATTTTGGCTAAACGTTGGGGAATTATCCCCGCCAAAATATTGTCAGCGGTTTTAAGTCGGTTGCCCTCTGCGGAAAAAATATGATCGAAAACCCCGGCACCGCTAACATCGGCAGCAGTACTCAACCAATCGATTTCAATCAATTCACCCTCTTCCCAATAGCTGCTAGCCTGTAAAACAGCAGGCCCAGAAATACCTTTATGGGTGAGCAATAAATCCTCATGAAATTGGCAAAGGCCATAACGTTTACCCTTGAGGCCCGCACGAATCGCTACGGGCAAGCTTAAGCCAGCCAACTCTTCTAAATTAGTAAAGGCCTTGGCCGTAAAAGCCAATGGCACTAATGCAGCACGTGGACTAACCACGTCAAGCCCTAATTGTCTGGCAATATCTAAAGCAAAGCCACTTGCGCCAATTGCAGGTACAGGTAAGCCGCCTGTTGCCATTACCACTGCATGCGTTTTTTCTGAGCCATACGAGTTTCCTGGTGAGGTAAATACTTCCCAGTAATTTAATTTGCGTTGAATTGATGTCACACTGACGGGATGACGAATTTGTACATTGCCTTTTTCACATTCATTAAACAGAAGTGCAATAATTTGCTTTGCTGAATCATTACAAAATAATTGACCAGCCTGTTTTTCATGAAAACCAATACCATATGTTTTTACTAAATCGATAAAGGCACTAGATGGATAACGCGCCAGTGCGCTTTTCATAAAATGTGGATTTAAAGATAAAAATTGTTGCGGAGTAGAATCAATATTAGTGAAATTACAGCGTCCACCACCACTAATGCGGATTTTTTCACCTAATACTTCAGCATGATCCAGTACGAGAATTTTTTTACCGAGTTGACCCGCTATACCAGCACAAAATAGGCCTGCAGCACCGCCGCCGATAATAATGGCATCCCAGATTTCTTGCGTAGCCACTTAAACTTGGCGCTTTTCAACTGAATTTTTCAGTAATGCAGCAACCCGATAAATCCCATGGGCAAATTTGCCATAGGGCATCGTCAAAAAAAACGCCATTACAAAACCGAGGTGTACCGCCAATAATATTGCCATGGCAGTAGTATCTCGATACGCCAGTAGCAAGAGTCCTGAAATGCTAATAAGTAAGAGTAATAAAATAAAGCCGCGATCCATTGGCTTTTGAGCTGCATCGCCATGCTGCTCGGCACGAGTGAAATTCAAATACAACAAACCGATTGGACCAATCACTAGACCAATTCCTCCTAGGGTGCCTAAGATTACAGGCAAACTTAATAAGGCATATGGTGCCTGCCAGCCAAACACATAGTGGTAGATAGTGGCTACGCTGGTGGCGGCAAAACAAAGTAGAAAGCCATAAAAAGTGTAATGATGAAAACGTTTACGCCATAAGGAAAAACGGTCATCTTCATTATTACAGCCCTCTCCGTGGCCTCCACCAAGGTATTTTAAAGTCAGCGCATCATGCGCTGCCTCTATACTTGCCGGCCAACTAGCTGACGCCATTACGCTTGGAGAAATTCGTCGCCAAAAGCGCGTTACCCCAATACCTAAAGCAAGCACTGCAAACAGAAATGCAGCACTAAACAAATAGGCCAGGGTGTTATGTGAAAACACTGCATAGAAATTACCATTAAGTGCAGGGCTTAATAATGTGCCATTAATTATGAGCGTCAATACTAAGAAAAAAATTAAGGCTAGTGAGCTTGCCAGAGCTAAAGTAACCCCATTGCTTTGATATAACACGCCCAAGTATTTAGGCCAAGCATATTCAATATAGGTTTCCCTGCGCACTACTGCCATGGCTTGAGGCACATTTACGCCAAACTCATGAGGCGGTGCATATTGGCAAGCATGTAAACAGGCGCCACAGTTATGGCATAAATTAGCTAAATAATGAATATCACTCGGGTTAAATGTTAAACGCCGTGTCATCGCCGGAAAGACTGCGCAAAACCCTTCACAATAACGGCAGGCATTACAAATTTGCATGATGCGCTCTACCTCGCCAATTGCTGGGTCAAGGGTAAATCCACCTGCATTTGCGCCTAGCGATTTGGCTTGTGCCACTAATAAATTCAGTTGCTGCATTAGTCTACTAATCCATAAGGTGTAATACTAATTATCAAGACCCTATGATATCCACTATCATGAATTTAGACAGAAGAGATGGCGCTAATCTAATAAGAACCCGATAAAATGAGTGCTGCAATGCTTTCGATTCGATATCAAGCCATGCGAACCATGTGCTACTGCCTGCTTGGCTTTTTTTATAATAATGTCATGAGTCAAACTTCTCCCCCAATAAAAATGCCGCTTTCCCCCGCCCTCATTCAGGCATTTGCCCCCATGGGTAAATTACGGGTTGGTATTAATTTAGGAAATCCTGTTTTAGCCTCCCAAGAAATTGGTTCAGGCTTACCCAAAGGAGTTTCAGTCGATATTGCTAATGCGATTGGCAAACAAGCGGGGGTAGCTATCGATTTTCAGCTATTTAAAAGTGCTGGGGCTACGGTTGAGGCCATGAAAAATGGTAGTCTTGACCTTATTTTTGTAGCGATCGATCCGGTTCGAGGTGCAGATATTAGCTATACGCCTCCCTATATTCAAATCGAAGGGGCTTATTTAGTGAAGGCCAATTCCCCGCTTCAAAAAAATGATGAGGTCGATCGACTTGGAAATGAAATTGTGGTTGGCAAAGGCAGCGCCTACGATCTATTTCTAACGCGTAAAATTAAACAAGCTAGCCTTATACGTGTAGCAAGCTCGCCTGCGGTTGTTGAAGAATTTATGAATGGGAAAGGTAATATTGCCGCTGGCGTGAAACAGCAGCTCGAGGGCGACGCTAAGCGTTATACCAATGTCCGATTACTGCCAGGGCGATTCATGGTGATTAATCAGGCCATTGGCACTCCAAAAGAACGCTCCAATAGTGCACAAATAACTACCTATTTAAGCGCCATCATTACTGAGCTCAAATCATCGGGTTTTGTTGCCGAAGCTATGAAGCGCCATCTAATTGAGGGTGCCAGGGTAGCAGAGTAGTTCTTGAATTTTGAGTTGGCTTAGCTTAGGTAGCGGTACTTGACTGACTAGCCTTCTTCGTTTTTTTCTTGGCTTTCTTGTCAGCCTTTTTCTTAGCTTTTTTATCTTGCTTAACTTGCTTAGCGCCCTTTTCTGGGCTTGCCGCTGGGGCCGCGCTTGGAGCGGGGGCCGCTGGAGCAGCAGCCTGAGCCAATACAGCTAATGAAGGCAAGGCTACAGCAGCAGCGATACAGCTTGAAAGCACTACTTGGGATAAATGTGAAACCATCTAACTCTCCTCATCAAATACAATTAATAGATTGATCATACTCTTTGAAAGAATCATCATGGAGCAGTTTCCAACCGATATTTATACCGAGCCTAGCGACGTTAGCGTAGATACGTTGAAAAACCTCGGCCCCCTTACCCGACTTGCTGGTATATGGGAGGGCACCATGGGAATGGATGTTAAACCCAAAGCAGCAGGACCCAAACAACAAGCCTATGTTGAACATATTGAACTGCAACCTGTCGACCCCCAAACCAATGGACCGCAATTGCTGTATGGGTTGCGTTATCACACCTTTATCACTAAGCCTGGCAATATTAAGATGTATCACGATCAAGTCGGCTACTGGCTGTGGGATCCTAAAACGCAGTTAGTGATGCAAACCCTGTCGATTCCGCGCGGTCAAATTGCCATGGCCTCTAACACGGTCGATCCCAAGGTGGATCAATTTAAATTAAGCGCCTATCAAAATGATCCTACTTCAGGTATTTCATCTAACCCATTTCTTGAATACGCTTTTAAAACGACTGAATACCATATTGAAGTCATTTTTAATAATGATGGCACTTGGTCATATCAACTCGATACCATTCTAATGATTAAGGGTCAGACTGAACCGTTTCACCATACTGATGTCAATACGCTGCATAAAATTGGAGAGCCCACCCCGAACGGTTTAGCTGCCCATTTATATTCCACTCAATTGGCTTAAAGTAGCAGCATTTAATTCGTTAATCTTGAAAGAAATCACCATGAAAATGTGGCAATGTATCGTTTGTGGCTTTATTTATGATGAGGCCTTAGGCTTACCTGAAGATGGCCTAGCGCCTGGTACCGTTTGGGCCGATGTGCCCGATAGCTGGGCATGTCCCGATTGTGGCGTAGCAAAATCTGATTTTGAAATGGTTCAAATTGGTTAAGGTCGAGGCGCCTATAGTCATCATTGGTAGCGGTTTAGCGGGTTACACCGTGATTCGTGAAATTCGCAAATTAAATAAAGATATACCCGTAACCCTAGTTACCCGTGAACCAGCTTACTTTTATTCGAAGCCGATGCTCTCGACTGCTATTGCAGGGAAAAAAGAGCCTGCACAGTTAATTACTGGATCATGCGAAGAAATGGCAGCACAACTAGGGATTACTATTTTGGCGCAAACTAAAGTCTCTGCAATCAATATCAAAAACCAAATCATTATTAGTTCTCAGGGCAATATTAGTTACACCAAATTAGTCTTGGCTTTAGGTGCTGATCAAATTCAGTTGCCCTTGGAAGGTGATGCTGCAGATCAAGTGATCTCTGTGAATGACTTAGAAGAATATCGCTCTTTTCGCGAGCGCATTACGAATAAAAAACGAATTGCAATTTTAGGTGCAGGTTTAATTGGTACTGAGTTTGCTAACGATTTACTTGCCGGAGGATATACGGTAGATGTAATTGATTTAGCTAACCAGCCATTGGGGCGCCTACTACCAACTAGTGCCGCCGATGAGCTAAAAAGAGAGTTAGCCAACGCTGGCGTACGCTGGCATTTTGAAACAACCATTGAAACAATTACCCATCATCAAAATGCCCTCTTGATTCAACTAAAAAATGGGGTGCAATTACAAAGCGATGTAGTGCTATCGGCAGTAGGTTTACGGCCGCGCACGACCTTAGCAAAGTTAGCTGGCCTCAACACTAACCAGGGGATTCAAGTCAATCGTCGCCTCGAAACTTCTGCGCCGCATGTTTATGCACTTGGCGATTGCGCAGAAGTCGATGGCTTAGTACTGCCGTATGTTATGCCCCTCATGCAAGCTGCGCGAGCCGTTGCCCCTAACTTATTGGGGCAAGAAGTAGCCGTTCTTTACCCTGCAATGCCAGTGATGGTAAAAACTCCTGCCATGCCAATCGTCGTCTCTCCCCCTGCTAAAGATGCAGTGGGTACCTGGGAATCAGCTGCCCAAGCGGGTGGCCTGAAGGCTTGTTTTAAAAGTGCTAATGGTGAGCTACTAGGCTTTGCCTTAGTTGGCACCGCAACTACCGAACGTGCCGCCTTAGCTAAATTACTACCACCCGTTTTAATTTAGTAAGCCAACCAATAAAAAACCCACCAGCAGTTTCTGCGGTGGGTTCGTTTTAAAGCTTTAAATCTTTAAAGACTTGAAAACTTAGGAAATAATGGCTACAAACCAACCTTGATTATGCGATTGCGCACTCATTAAAAATAGCATTGGAATTGATAATACGGTATTAATGCGTGAAGTTAACATCGCTACACGAGCCGACTTTGCCTTCACATCAGGCTCAACTGTCACAATACCAAGCGCTCGCTTCTGATTAGGCCAAATAATGAACCAAACATTAAAGGCCATAATTAAAGCAATCCACATGCCCAAACCAATGGCACGGAAAGCGGGTTGTAAGGTAAATGCTTGATGGGCATAGCCACTAATAATAGCTACTAGTAAACCAGTAACCACAGTTGCTAAGGCCGCCCAACGAAACCAAAATAAAGCTGCAGGAGCGATAACTTTACTAATGGCTGGCTTTTGCTCATCAGGAATTTTTGGCATCGAAGGAATTTGCACAAAATTAAAGTACCACAACAAACCAATCCACATTACCCCTGAAGTGACATGTAACCAACGAAAGGTAAACAAGGTCCAACCATTACCGGCAAAGCCGCCTAATGCAAAAATAATAATCAGCAAAAGGATTAAGCCAGCTAATACCGTACGTCCTAATGAAGTCAGAATTGAAGTCATCTAAAATTCTCCTGTTTATAAACAATCGGTTTGATTCGCAGTAACTATAAACGATTCAGGGAATATCTTCTCCCG
Organism: Polynucleobacter meluiroseus; assembly: GCA_945878885.1. Classification (GTDB taxonomy): domain Bacteria; phylum Pseudomonadota; class Gammaproteobacteria; order Burkholderiales; family Burkholderiaceae; genus Polynucleobacter; species Polynucleobacter meluiroseus_C. The sequence goes on from CAMCUP010000013.1 coordinate 11,302, forward strand.
AAGGTAAACTACTGAAATCCGCTATTCTTAATTAAAATAGATACTTAGACCTCTCTAACCATCATTATCCCTCTTAAAAATGATCTCTAAACGCCTCTTTATTCAGGAAGTTGTGACCCGCGATGGCTTTCAGGCTGAATCGCAGTTTGTGCCAACGGCTGAAAAAATACGGCTCATTAATCGCCTAAGCAAAGCGGGTTACGCCAAAATTGAAGTGACTTCATTTACCAGCCCCAAAGCGATCCCCATGTTGGCAGATGCAGAACAAGTGATGCAAGGCATCGAGCGGAGGCCAGGAGTTGAGTACACCGCTCTCATTCCAAATTTAAAAGGCGCTCACAGAGCGGCTGAAGTTCGTGTCGATGAGTTTAATTTAGTGATGTCGGCAAGTGAAGCGCATAACCAAGCCAATTTGCGTATGAGTCGTACCGATTCTGCTACAGCACTGAATACAGTCATTGCATTTGCCAACCAAGCAGGTATTGCTAGCAATGTTTCTTTATCCACTAGCTTTGGTTGCCCTATCGCTGGTGTAGTTAGCCTTGAGGACCTAATGCATTGGGTGGATTACTTCGCCAACTTAGGGGTGCGCGGTCTAACCATTTGCGATACCACGGGCATGGCTAACCCGGCGCAAGTCAAATCGACTTGCTTAGCTGTACAAGATAAATATCCACACTTACAGTGGACCTTACACTTTCACAATACCCGTGGCATGGGCCTAGCAAATGCCTTGGCGGCGCTTGAAGCAGGCATTGTTCGGTTTGATGCTTCGCTTGGAGGCTTAGGGGGTTGCCCTTATGCGCCTGGGGCGACCGGCAATATCTGTACCGAAGAATTAGTGCATATGTTTGATTTAATGGGCTACGACACCAATATCAATTTAGATCTGCTACTGGAATGCTCGCGTGACTTACAAACCCTCATCGGGCGAAAACTGCCTAGCCAGCTACTAATGGCAGGTAAGGTTGATCGGCTTCATGCAGCACCACAGCAATAGTAGTCTTATTGCGCTACCCAACCACCATCCATATTCCAAGCAGCACCCCTAACTTCAGATGCATCTGGCCCACAGAGGAAGACCGCTAGGGCACCCAGCTGCTCTGGCTTAATAAACTCCCCCGAAGGCTGCTTTTCAGATACCAAGGCAATCTTAGCGGCTTCATTTGAAATATGTTCACGCTCAGCGCGCGCATCAACCTGCTTTTGAACTAAGGGTGTGAGCACCCAACCTGGGCAAATCGCATTACAAGTAATTCCAGTGCGGGCAGTTTCTAAAGCAGTTACTTTAGTGAGGCCAATAATTCCATGTTTAGCGGCGACATAAGCTGATTTTTCAGCTGAACCTGCTAAGCCATGAACAGAAGCAATATTAATAATCCGACCCCAGTTACGTTTTTTCATTCCAGGTAAAGCAAAGTGGCTGGTATAAAACGCCGAGCTGAGATTAATCGCAATAATTGCCTCCCATTTTTCAAGGGGAAAGTCTTCGATTTTATCAACATGCTGAATGCCAGCATTATTAACCAAAATATCAATCGCCCCAAAACGTTTTTCTACTGTCAAAATCAAGTCTTCAATATCTTTAGGCTTGCTCATATCAGCGCCGTGATAATCAACCTCAACTCCACAGGCCTTAATCTCAGCCAGCGCAGCTTCTTTTTCACCAAAACCATTCATCATCACATGCACGCCCTGCTGAGCTAAGGCTTTAGAAATCGCCAAGCCAATGCCACTAGTAGAGCCAGTCACTAAAGCAATTTTTCCGCTTAAAAAAGACATTATTATTCTCGCAATTAAATATAAAGATAGGAAATAGTATAGGACTTAAAAAACTTAAATTTTTCCTAGGGTGCGTAAAATCTTTTCCGAAGTTATCGGTTGGTCAAAGACCTTGACATTAAATGGTAGTAAAGCATCATTAATTGCATTCATTACTGCAGCAGGCGCGCCAGCGGTACCCGCTTCACCAGCACCTTTGGCACCCAATTTGGAAGAGGCGGTTGGGGTTTGCACATGAGCAACTTCAATGTCAGGCATCTCATTCGCCATGGGTACCAAATAATCAGCCATATTACCATTGCGTAACAAGCCGCTGTCATCATAAAGACATTCCTCATAGAGAGCGCCACCAATGCCCTGCACAATCGCGCCACGTACTTGCTCGTCAACTAACATTGGATTTAAAACACGCCCACAATCTTCGACCGCCCAATGTTTAAGTAGTTTTACAAAACCAGTATCTATGTCTACCTCGACATATGAGGCTTGCACCCCATTCGTAAAGATAAAAGGGTAATCGCGTTGCGCGAAATGGCGAGTAACCATTAGGTCAACTTTAAAATCATTCGGCAAGGTGTCGGTACGGAAATAAGCAATCCGTCCAATTTCAGTAAAAGGTAGTAAAGCTTGGCCAGTAGCTTGATCAATAATTTGACTACGTCGAATGAGTAAGTCGGCAACATCGCGTTTTAAAATAACAGCTGCTAATTGCAAAATATTTTCTTGTAAAGCTTGTGCAGCTAATAACACCGCTTCGCCACCTATGCCTGCGCCACGCGAAGCCCAAGTACCACCGCCATAGGGCGTCACTGCAGTATCACCGGTAATAATTCGCACATCTTTTATTGATACACCAACTGCATCGGCAGCAATTTGCGCATAAATACCTTCCGTACCTTGCCCCTGTTCGCCAACGCCCACCATGATACTTACCACTCCCGAAGGATCGAGTCGAGCTGTAGCGCCATCTTGAGAAGCAATCCGAGCACCTCCAACGCCATAAAAAGCAGCACTCGGATTAGTTAACTCAATTAAGGCGGCAAAACCGATGCCGCGATAAATTCCTTTTTTGCGTAGCTTGGCTTGCTCTTGGCGCAATTGCGTGTAATTCATCATTTTTTCAATGGTGCGCAAACATTGTTCATGCGAGAGAATTTCTAATTTAATTCCCGAGGCCCCCGAGCATGGATAGGCATCATCGGGAATGACATTACGCTGGCGAAAAGCCAATGGATCCATCTGTAATTTTTCTGCAGCTAGATCGACCAAACCTTCAGTCACCGCACAAGCAATGGGATGACCAACGCCGCGGTATTGGCAAGTGGGGGTTTTGTTTTGAAACACCACTTTAAGTTGGGCTCGATAATGCTGGTGCTTATAAGGCCCCCCAACTAAATTAACTACTTGATTGCCCTCAATGGCGCTGGTGCGCGGAAACATTGAATAGGGGCCAATTGCCGTCAGATCATCAATCTCGAAGGCCAGAATATCGCCCTGCTTATTAACTGCAATGCGGCCCTTTACCTGATGTTCACGGGCATGAATATCACTAGTAAATGACTCTAAGCGATCGGCCACAAATTTAATTGGGCGCCCTAATAAAATGGCTAAACCAACCGTTGCAAAATCATCGGGATAAGCATGCACTTTGATGCCAAATGAACCGCCAACATCTTTACAAATTACATGCACATCGGATTCTGCCAAACCAAATTGACGGCAATACAGATCTTGCATCATGTGCGGGGCTTGCTGTGAGTGATATACCGTTAAGCGGCCATCGCCTGGGTTGTAATCAGCAATTTGACAACGTGGTTCAAGCGTCACACCAGTATGACGGCCAAAACCAAAGGTAGCTTCGGCAACAATCTCAGCAGTGGCAAACTGCTCATCGACTTGCCCAACATCTAGAGTGCGACTGAAACAAAGGTTGTCACCTAACTCAGGATGAATCAAGGGCGTTTCAGGATCTAAAGCAGTTAGCATAGAGACCACAGCGGGTAACTCCTCCCACTCCACCTCAATCAGCTGCAAGGCATCTTCGGCTCTAGCGCGAGTGTCTGCAACTACTGCCACTACAGGCTCACCTTGCCAGCAAGCGCGCTCAATCGCTAAAGCATGTTGAGGGGCCGATTTCATCCCAGCGAGATGACTTAAAGTAGCAACCCAAGGCTTACAGATTGTGGCCATTTGTACACCATCAACCACCGCTAAAACGCCTGGCATTTTTCGTGCTGCGGCTGAATGAATTTTAATTATCCGCATATGGGCTACTGGTGAACGCCAATAAACGACATGGCCCATCCGCGGAAATTGTAAATCGTCAACATAAGTACCCTGGCCTTCTAATAAGCGTTTGGCGCTATAGCGAGGTTCACTCTCGCCAATGTAACGTTGGTCAGCAGTAACGGGATCGAGTGCTAAGCCTGCAAGATCATTCGGTTTGTTCACGCTGCGCCTCCAGTACATCCATGATGGCATCCACAATTGAGTGGTAACCAGTACAACGACAATAATTGCCGGAAATCCATTCGCGCACTTGCTCGCGCGTTGCTTCGGGTCGCTGTTCAATTAATTCCGCTGCCGATAGCAACATGCCAGACGAGCAAAAGCCACACTGCATGGCATTGCGGCGCAAAAAGGCGTTTTGCAAAGCCGTTAAAACACCTTGCGCAGTTAAGCCCTCTACGGTATCAACCACTTTGCCGTTGGCTTGCACGGCTAAATACAAGCAACCACGCACAATTTGTCCATCTACGCGCACAGTACATGCGCCACAGGCGCCTTGTTCGCAACCCAAATGAGGGCCCTTTAAACCCAAGTCTTCCCTTAAGAAATCAACCAGATGACGACGTGGCTCTATTTCTGCTTGGATAGTATTGCCATTCACAATCATTTCAATTGGAATTTTTTGATTCATACTAATTTCCCCAATCTGTACTAACTCAAGATGCGCTACTTTACTCAGCTAGCATTGTTTTCAAAGCGCGTTCGAGTAAAACGCCCACCAGATGCGTTTTAGCCGCTGCACTATTTGTAATATCGTCCATCGTTTCTATCTCGCTACGAGCCATGGCTACTCCCGCAGCAATTAATTCAGTCGACAAAATTTGACCATTAACTATTGCTTGCGCTTTTTTTGCTAATACGGGCGTAGTCGCAATCGAGAAAAAAGCAAAATTGCAGGCAGTTAAGGTCTGACCAGTTTTTTGAGCAACTGCGGCTAACCCTGCAATCGCATAATCGCCATGTCTGCGAGCTAATTCTTGAAACGAAAAAACTTGCTTAGTATTTGCTAATGGAATTTCAGTGCCCATTAAAATTTCATCAGGCGCCAAGGCGGTAGTGTATAAATCCACAAAAAAATCAGCTGCCAAAACGCGGCGCTCGCCTTGCAAACCCCTGAGCACCATGGTTGCATTCACTGCTAAGCTACAAGCCGGCCATTCGGCCGCTGGGTCACCATATACCAGTGAACCGCCCCAGGTACCTAAATTACGAATCGCCCGATGGGCAATATGCGGCGCGGCAGCGCCCAAAATAGGGGCATACTTTTGAATTAAAGGAGAATTCTCAATTTCAGTATGGGTGACTAAAGCCCCAATCCATAAGTGTTCGCCGCTCAGCTCAATACCATTTAATTCAGCAAGTTGAGTAATATCAATTAATAATTGGGGCTCAGATAAGCGCATGTTTAAAGTAGCCAATAAAGTTTGGCCGCCAGCAATTAAACGCGCATCATCGCCATGCTTGCTCATTAACGCCAAAACTTCGGGAACAGATTGTGCCTTGATGTAATCAAATGCTGCCGCTTTCATATGGCACCCCCATCAATCATCTGCTTTGCTGTTGGGTCTAATTCTTTGGCAAAAGCTTGAAAAAAATCATCAGCAATTTTTTTTGCTGATGCGCTAATTAAACGACCACCAATTTGTCCTAACTTCCCGCCAATTGAAGCTTCAGTGGTGTAGCTCACTAAGGTGCCGCCTTCCGCAGAGCTGAGCTCAACCCGCGAACGCCCCTTAGCAAAACCAGCTGCGCCACCCGAGCCTTCAAAAGCCATCGAGCATGATTTTTCATCGACCACATCGGAAAGAAAAAGCTTACCCGCAAAGCGCGCCCGCACAGGGCCAATCTTGAACATCACCTTAGCATGCACTTCTTCGGGTGAAATCCGCTCAATTGCTTCGCAGCCAGGAATTGCCTTCCCTAATATCGCTACATCATTTAGACCACGCCACACATCTGGTACAGAAGCGGCAATTAGCTGCTCGCCATTCAGTTCCATTCATTCTCCTCGGGTTTGTACGAATAGAGTCTTATCAACCAAGTGGTCAACAATGAACCATTATTGAACTTTTGGTCAATAAGACCAAATGAGGATAAACCCTTAAAGCCATGGAATTGACAGCTAGCATCATCTTAGATAAGCCCCCTGCCCTCCGGCGCAGGATGAATACGGTTGATCGTCAGAAACAAATTATCGATGGTGCTATTCAATTTTTTGCTCGGCACGGGATGGATGGGCAGCTCCGTAACCTTACTGATGAGCTGGGTATTGCCCATACCCTGCTTTACCATTACTTCCCCACCAAAGAGGCGTTAATTAAAAAGGTATATCAAGAGGTTTTTGAGCAGCGCTGGAAAACTGAGTGGGAAGATTTGCTGGATGATAAAAGGCTCGAGCCCGAAGCGAAGCTAAATGCTTTTTATGCTGATTACACCGCTAGTGTTTTGACTTACGACTTTGTACGTATTTTGATTTACTCGGGCCTTAGCGACCACGCAATTAGTGACCGATTTTTTGAATCTTTACGTTCACGCTTAATCCCGCGCTTGATTCGTGAAACGAGGAAGTACTGTAAACGTAATACGCGCAACAAACCCAGCAACCGGGAGCTCGAACTACTCATGGGCTTACACGGTGGCATTTTCTATATCGGCATTCGGCGGTGGATTTATGGACAAGCAATTTACAGCGCATCCTCACCAGATACCGATGAAGCGATTATTCGCGATCGGATTTATTCTTATCTTTTATCAGCACAAAATCTATTTACTTCTTCAGCGAGGTCATGATGGCTCCATTAACCCTAAATCATTTTTCCATTCGTAGTTTAGAAATTGATAAAACAGTAACTTTTTATTCAAAAGTTTTGGATTTAAAAAAAGGTCCACGACCCGACTTTCCCTTTCCAGGTGCTTGGCTTTATAGTGGCGCTGACAATGATTACAACAATGCAATACTTCACCTCATTGCTATCGATAAAAATGATCCAGCGGGTTTAAAAAAATACTTAGGCGATCGTGATACTGCTTCATTACAAGGTTCTGGAGCAATTGATCACATTGCTTTCTTAGCTGCTGGCTTAGGAGCGATGCTTCACAAGTTAAAAACCTTGGCGGTACCTTATCGCGAACGTACTGTACCGCTATTAAAATTACACCAAATTTTTGTCGATGACCCAAATGGTATTGTTATTGAACTCAATTATCCGGCCGCTGAAAAAGCGGCTCTAGAGGCTCAAGGCTAAATCATCAATGGCAAAAATAATCGTCGCGGGTGGCTCTCTAGGTGGACTTTTTGTCGCCAATATGCTGCTCCGTCAAGGCCATGATGTTGCTATTTTGGAGAAGGCCTTTGGCTCGCTTGATGGCCGTGGAGCGGGTATCGTGACCCATGACGCGCTGGCTGAAGCACTCCTCATTGCGGGTGTTCCCGCGAGCGAATCACTCGGAGTACAGGTTGAGAAACGCGTTACCTTGGGAGTTGATGGCGAATGTCTCGATGCAATGAACTTGCCCCAAATCTTAACCTCGTGGAGTAGGCTTTACCACCTACTTAAAAATCAATTCCCACCTGAACGATATTTACAAGGTAAAACGATTGTTAGCCTCAGTCAAACCGACGGCGCCGTAAAAATTACCTGCGAAGATCGTAGCGAGTATGAGGCTGAGCTCTTAATTGCCTCCGATGGCATTCGCTCGGGGGTACGGGCACAACTCGCTCCTACTGTTCAACCTGAATATGCTGGTTATGTTGCTTGGCGTGGTGTTTGTGATGAAAGCGTACTGTCAAATTACACTTTAGCAAGTCTTTTTAATTACTTTGGTTTTTGCTTGCCCAGTGGCGAGCAAATGCTTGGCTATCCTGTGGCTGGCTCGGGTAACGATACGCGAGCTGGCAAACGCCGCTATAACTTTGTTTGGTATCGACCAGCTAGCGCGAGCCAAGAACTGCCTAATTTACTCACTGATGCCGACGGCGTTAATTATCCTTTAGGAATTCCCCCCGCCAAAGTTGCTTGGCGTCATATTGCTCATATGCGAGCAACTGCGCGGACGATTTTGGCGCCACAATTTGCCGAAATTACTGAAAAAACTCCCCAACCTTTTTTCCAAGCCATTTATGATCTTAGCTCTAGCCAAATTGCCTTTAATCGAGTTGCCCTAATGGGCGATGCTGCCTTTGTTGGTCGTCCCCATGTCGGTATGGGCGTTACCAAGGCAGGTGATGAAGCACGCGTCATTGCAAGTTGCATTGAGACCTTTGGGGCCACACCAAAAGCCTTGCTGGCTTATCAGAATTCTCGTCTTACCCTTGGCCAACAGGTGGTAAAACGAGCGCAGTACCTTGGGCGTTATATGCAGTCTCAAGGCAAACAAAGTAATTCAGGCGAGTTTCATGCTACTGCCATTAAACGCAATGCCAACACAGTGATGTCTGAAACCGCAGTCGATATTAGTCAATTACTATTAGAAGGTAAGGCAGTACCACAAGAATTTCAGCATTCAGTTAAGATTTAAAAATAAAGTATTTAAATTAGGTATTTATTTCAATATAAAAACGTTTTTAGTGAAGGAGACACCATGAGCCGTAAATTAACCAACCAACAGCGTCGCAAAATCTTAATTGGTGGCGCTACTGTAGCTTCATCGCCATTTTGGTTCAATATTGCCAAAGCCCAATCTGCCCCAATTAAGATTGGTTTTCCAACTCCCCTTACCGGACCATTTTCAGCGGAAGCACAAGATCAAGCTCGAGCTGCCGATTTGGCGATTAAAGAATTTAATGAAGCTGGCGGTTTTAATGGGCGTAAAGCAGAGTTACTAGTGCGTGATGACAAACTTAACCCTGGCGAAGCTGCTACTCGCACTCTAGAATTAATTGAAAAAGATAAGGTGGATTATGTGGTCGGCTCTTTATCTGCCGCTACTCAGCTCTCAATTAATGCAGTTTGTAAAGAGCGCAAAGTCATCTTTAATTCAATTAGCCAGTCTGATGCCATCAATGAAGTTAAAGATTGGAGCATCTACACCTTTCATGAGGCACTTAATCCCACCATGACTGCTGGCGCTGTAGCCCGTTACGCAATTCCCCGCTTCGGTAAAAAAATTGTTTTTCTCACTGCCGACTATGCCTATGGCCATGAGATGGTACGAGCTTTTGAACGCGCTGGTAAAAAAATGGGGGCAACTACCCTTGCTGATATCCGTCACCCACTTGGCGCTGCAGATTACTCCGCTTTTTTGCCGCGGATTAAAGCTTTGAATCCTGATATTTTGGTTTTATGTAACTTTGGCCGTGATTTAGTTAACTCAGCTAAGCAATGTACCGACTTTGGCTTAAAGAACAGCATGAAAATTGTTACGCCGGTGTTGCTCTATACCGCGCGTCAAGCAGGCGGTCCAGAGGCCTTTGAAGGCATCATGGGCGGCACTTCTTATTATTGGGGTCTTGAAGATCGTATTCCGAGTGCCAAAATATTTAATGATCGTTTCCGCAAAGCCTACGGAGGCGCGGTACCATCCGACTATGGTGCCTTAGGGTACTCAGGTATTCGCAGTATTTTGCAAGCCATTAAAAATGCGAAGTCTACCGATACCCCGAAAGTTATTACGGCTCTCGAACAATTAAAATATGATTGGTATAAGGGCCCCGAATATTACCGCAAATGCGATCATCAGGCAGTGCAATCAGTCATATTGATCGATTCGAAATCAAAAAATATGAAAGATAAGTACGATGTCTTTAATATTCTACAGATCGATCCAATCTCAGAAGAAAATATGCGCAGTTGTGCAGAGCTAGGTTTTAAGGTTTAAGCATAAAATAGCGCTTGAACTAAGGGCCGGTACCCATAGGTGTAGTTATGGGTATCGGTTTTTTAATTTAAAGCACGATGACTGGATTAACCCTCGACTTACTCTGCATGCAAATGCTCACAGGCATCGCCCTGGGGAGCATTTATGCCCTGCTTGCACTTGGCCTATGTTTAATTTTTGGCATGCTCACAGTCGTCAATTTTGCCCATGGGGCATTTTTTATGGTCGGCGCTTTTTTGGGCGTGTATTTTTTAGGACTAACTGGAAACTTTTGGTTTAGTTTACTGTTGGTGCCCCTCATTACAGGTGTTATGGGCTTATTTACTGAACGCTTTTTGGTACGTCCAATGTATGGGCGAGGCATTGACTACCCCCTACTGCTTACCTTTGGCTTATCGTATGTATTAATTGAATTGACTCGTATTATTTTTGGCATTGAAGGCATGCCATCCATAACTCCTGCAGGACTTACAGGCTCAGTAAATGTTGGCTTTGGTTACTTTCCTAAATACCGTCTCTTTTTAATCTTGGCTACGGCAGTAATTATTTTATGCATCTGGTTATTTATTCAAAAAACCCGCTATGGCTTAATTATTAAAGCAGGTTCACGTGATCAAGAAATTCTTAAAGTTTTGGGTGTCGATATTGCCAAGGTATGGTTAATAGTCTTTGCAGTGGGTACTGCAATTGCTGGTTTATCAGGCATCTTAGCCTCACCCACACGTTCAGTAAACCCCGAAATGGGCATCCCTATTTTGGCGGAATCATTCGTCGTAACGGTAGTGGGCGGAATGGGCTCGCCAGTTGGCGCGGTAGTAGCGGGCTTATTAGTAGGCATTGTTTACAGTATGACCTCTTTATTTGCACCAGAATTAGCCGAACTATCAATCTTTGTCTTAATGGCTGTAGTGCTTATCATTCGTCCGCAAGGTCTGTTTGGTAAGGCTGGATTAATGGGTTAGAAAAAGCTGCCAATGAAACCTTCACCTTCCACGCTAGCTAATATAACGAATGCTCTTGCACGTCACCGCGTACTATCGGTTGCAATTGCTTTAATGATTCTGCCCTTCGTCATGCCCTACGAAGCGCTAGCAATTAATATTTTAGTGTTTGGCTTATTTGCCATGGGCTTTAATTTGTTGTTTGGTTATATGGGGATGCTCTCTTTTGGTCATGGCGCATTTTTGGGTATGGGGGGCTACCTAACTGGCATTAGCATGGTCCATTTTTCCCTGCCTTGGGGCGTTGCCATACTTATTGGCGTACTGGGAGCGGCCCTAGGTGGCTTGGTAATGGGCTTTTTAGCGATTCGTACTCGCGGTATCTATTTTTCAATGGTGACCCTTGCCTTAGGGCAAATTATTTATTACATTTTTTATAAAGCCGAAAGCCTTACCGGTGGGGAAAATGGCTTGCGGGGGGTGAAGGTAGAAGCCTTTTCGGTCTTTGGCTTTACGGTCGATTTTCTTAATCCAGTCACTAAGTACTATTTTATTTTTCTGTTTGTGTTGGCAGCTATTTGGTTCATCTCGCGAATTTTAAATTCACCACTTGGGGCAGTAATGGAGGCGATTCGTGAAAATGAAAAAAGAGCTGCTGCCTGCGGATTTAATGTCGCCCGTACTAAGTTATTAGTATTTATTTTGTCCGCCGGAATTTGTGGCTTAGCAGGTTCGCTACGTGCTTTGCATCTGTCGATTGTGCCAATCGACTCTTTGCATTACTTGCAATCGGGTCAAGCCGTAATGATGAGTATTTTAGGTGGCATGGGCACGTTCTTTGGGCCCTTTATTGGCGCTGCTGTCATGTTATATCTTGAAGATGTAATTACTAGTTTCACGACCCACTGGATGTTGGTCGTGGGCCTTATCTTTATGTTTTTTGTACTCTTTTTCCCGCAAGGAATTTGGGGCAGCATTTTGCATAAATTACCGCTTTCAAAAAATTCAAAATGAGTCTTTTACCGCACACCACAATCCTTGAGGCCCGCAATCTTACCATGTACTTTGGTAAGTTTCGGGCACTGAATGATGTTTCAGCAAGTTTTGCAGCAGGATCTTTAACGGCCATTATTGGCCCTAATGGCGCTGGTAAAAGCACTTTTTTTAATCTTCTTAGTGGCGCCTTTCCCCCCTCAGGTGGCGAAATTATATTTAATGGTGACAACATTACAGGACAGCAACAATACGAATTTCCGCGACTGGGAATTTCAAAAAGTTTTCAAATTACCAATGTTTTTAAAAAACTTAGCGTACATGAAAACGTTCGGGTTGCAGCCCAAATGGAGGTATCTCGTTTTAATTTCTTGAAAAATGCACAAAGTTATCCTGATCCCATTGCCGTCGCCGAAGAACTACTGCGGCGAGTTAATTTAGAAAAATTACGTGATCGTAAGGCAGGTGATTTAGCGCACGGCCAACAACGTGCCCTCGAAATTGCCATGGCCTTAGCCTGTAACCCCAGCTTATTATTATTAGATGAACCAACTGCTGGCATGTCACCTGAAGAAACGCTGGTAATGATGGATTTAATTCGCACCTTAGCTACTGAGCGTACCGTCATTCTGGTTGAGCACAAAATGAAGTTAATTATGGGTCTTTGCCAACGTATTATTGTTTTACATCATGGCGAATTTTTGGCCGAGGGCAGCCCCGAAGAAATTCAGAGTAATGCTGAGGTGCGACGTGTTTATTTGGGTCAGAGCTAATAATGTTCAAAGTTGAAAAGCTTAATGCTTGGTATGACCAAAGCCACGTGATTCAAGGTATTTCTCTTGAAATTCAACGCGGTGAAATAGTGACGCTCATGGGTCGTAATGGGGCTGGTAAAACAACCACTCTGCGTACCTTAATGGGTTTAATCGAGAAACGCAGTGGCACTGCTTTGCTTGATGGCGTTTCTTTTCTAGCACAACCAGCACACCTTCGCTACCACCTTGGTTTGGCTTACGTTCCTGAAGATCGGCGCATTGTGCCGGGCTTAACAGTCAAAGAAAATCTTGAGCTCGGCGTGATCGCGAAAAAATCGCGTGGCGATTTACACGCCTTAGTTGATGAAATCGCCGAAACATTTCCGCGTCTTAAAGAGCGTTTAAATCAAGATGGCAGCTCACTATCGGGTGGTGAACAACAAATGCTCGCGATTGCTAGAGCCATGATTGCTAAACCAAAAATGATTTTGCTCGATGAGCCATCTGAAGGCATCATGCCAGTTTTAGTCGAAGAAATGTTTGAATTATTTGTCCGCATGCGCAGCCAAGGCATTACTATTTTATTAGTTGAACAAAATGTTCAGCAAGCCCTCTCGATTTCAGATCGAGCCTATATCCTTGATCAAGGTGAAATTGTCTTCGAAGGTACTGCGCAAGGCTTATTAGCTAACGATGAAATTCAGCAAAAATATTGCGCAGTTTAAAAAGTACTCAAGAGTAATAGTTGCTAACAGTGTTTGCCAGCGACTTTCAATTTAATGTAAAACTGGTAAATGCAACCATTCGGCCAATTGATGCCAATATTGCAGAGGAATTTCAGCTAACAACCAAGTTAAGGTTATAAAACGTAATAGCTTTCCAATTGCCATATAGATGAGACAAGGTAGCCATGCCAACCGCATCCATCCAGCAACTAAGCAGAGGGGGTCGCCAATGCCTGGCAACCAAGCTAATAACAACAACTTCGGGCCACTTCGTTCAAGCCACTTTTCAAGACGGTAATGGGTTGGCCCCTTTAAAGATTCATAAGCATTACGCGCCACTAAACCCATCCACCAATCAAGCATACCGCCCAAAGTATTGCCTAAGGTTGCCACGCCGATAGCTACCCAATACATCTCGGGTCGCAGACTAATATAGCCAAACAAAATTGGTTCTGAGCCAAATGGAATTAAAGTTGCTGAAGCAAATGCAGTAATAAACAAAGCACTTAAGCCAACTTCAGGTAACTGCACCCATTGTAATAATTGCTGGAGAATTTCTGCCATTAAGCAATAACTCCAGCTAACCGTAAGCTGGTTATTTGTGCTTGAGTAATACCGGCAGCAAGTAAAACGGTATCGGTATGTTCGCCTAGGGTAGGTGCACGTTGGCGAATCGCGCCAGGATTGCGCGATAACTTCGGAAAAATAGCTGGCATAGCCACTGACAAACCATCGGCAGATTTGATGGTAGTGATTGCTCCGCGCGCGGCATAATGTGCATCGCTAGCAATATCTTGTGCGGTATAAATTCGACCAGCTGGTACTTCTGCACTTAATAAACGCTTTAACAAGGCTTCGAGTTTCAAATGACGTGTCCACTTAGCGATTGCTGCATCAATTTCAGCGGCTCGTTTAGCTCTACCATCATTGCGCGCTAAGGCGGGGTCATCAGCCAAATCGGCGCGTCCAATTAAACCCATTAAGCGTTTAAAAATAGAGTCGCCATTACCCGCAATTAAAATATATTGACCATCAGCACAGGGATAGGCATTTGAAGGGGCAATGCCTGGTAAAGCACCGCCAGCAGGCTGTCGAACTGCACCAAAAACGGAATATTCTGGCAGCAAGCTTTCGGTTAAATTAAATACAGATTCATACAATGCTACATCAATCATTTGTCCTTCACCACCCCGCGCATCGCGCTCGTAAAGCGCCAATAAAACGCCCATAGCACCATGTAGGCCTGCGATCGTATCGCCCAAAGAGATGCCCGCCCTTACTGGTACGCCGCCAGGCTCACCAGTGATATAGCGCAACCCTGCCATTGCCTCACCAATTGCTGCAAAACCAGGCTCATCGCGCCGCGGACCATCTTGACCATACCCTGAAATGCGCAACATGATTAAACGCGGATTAAGGCGATGCAACTCTTCCCAACCCAAGCCCCACTTTTCAAGAGTTCCAGGGCGAAAGTTTTCTACTAGAACATCTGCCTCTAGGGCCAAACTGCGGGCAATTGCTTGACCTTCCGGCACGCGTAAATCGAGACAAACTGACTCTTTATTGCGCGACTGTGCTTGCCACCAGACCGAAGTGCCTTCATATAACATCCGCCATTTGCGCAAGGGGTCGCCCTCACCCGGCGCCTCAATTTTAATAATCTCGGCACCAAAATCAGCTAGAGTTTTGGCGGCAAAAGGCCCGGCGATTAATTGCCCTAACTCCAACACCTTAATTCCTGCCAGAATTTGACGCATGGCTTACCCTTCATTGGTAACAGCTAAATAAACAATTCGATTATGCTAGAGGTAGCATACGATTAATCTAGCTATTTTAATTGCGTCTCAAACTAAACGCCTCAAATCATGAACCCTATCATTCCCCAGCCCGACCAATATCAAGCTATCCGTGAAGCCCTGCGAGCAATTTGCGGACAATTTGATTCAGCTTATTGGCAAACCGTTGATCATCAACGCGCCTATCCTGAGCTCTTTGTCAAAACCCTGACCGATGCAGGCTGGCTATCCGCCCTCATTCCGGAAGAATATGGTGGCTCAGGCCTAGGGCTAGCAGAAGCATCAGTCATCATGGAAGAAATTAATTTTTCTGGGGGTAATGCAGGATCCTGTCATGGACAAATGTACAACATGGGTACCCTATTAAGACATGGCTCTGAAGCGCAAAAAAAACTTTACTTACCCAAAATTGCTGCGGGTGAACTACGCTTGCAAAGTATGGCGGTTACTGAGCCCAGCACAGGTACCGATACTACTAAACTAAAAACCATGGCAGTGAAAAAAGGGGGTCAGTATTTTATTCATGGGCAAAAGGTCTGGATTTCTCGCATTCAACATTCCGACTTAATGATTTTATTGGCACGCACCACTCCCCTGGCTGAAGTAAAAAAGAAATCAGAAGGCATGTCGATTTTTATCGTTAACTTGGCCGATGCAATTGGCCATGGTATGGAGGTGCGCCCAATTAGTAATATGGTGAATCATGAAACCAATGAGGTATTTTTTGATAACTTGGCGATTCCTGCAGAAAATTTAATTGGTACTGAAGGTCAAGGCTTTAAATATATTCTCGATGGGCTAAATGCTGAGCGCGCCTTAATTGCCGCTGAGTGCATCGGCGATGCGTACTGGTTTATTGACCGCGCGCGTCGCTATGCCAATGAACGTATCGTCTTTGATCGCCCCATTGGTAAAAATCAGGGCATTCAATTTCCGCTAGCAGAAAGTTATATTGAAACTGAAGCCGCCAATTTAATGCGCTTTAAAGCCTGTACGCTGTTTGATGCTGGAGCTGCTTGTGGTGCTGAAGCCAATATGGCGAAATATCTAGCGGCAAAAGCCTCCTGGGAGGCTGCCAATATGTGCATTCAAACCTTTGGTGGCTTTGGCTTTGCCAGTGAATACGATATTGAACGTAAATTTCGTGAAACTCGTCTCTATCAAGTAGCGCCTATTTCAACTAACTTAATTTATGCTTATATTGCTGAGCATGTTCTTGGTTTGCCTCGTTCATTCTAATGTCTACTCCTCAACCTAACACGAGTAAAGTAGCGAGCGCCCCAAGGCCCCTCGATGGCATCACAGTCGTCGCCTTAGAGCATGTGATTGCTGCACCTTTTTGCACACGTCAACTGGCCGACTTAGGCGCCCGCGTAATTAAGATTGAGCGTCCTGGTTTAGGCGACTTTGCACGTGCTTACGATACCCGGGCTAAGGGCATATCATCCCATTTTGTTTGGGTTAATCGCTCCAAAGAAAGCCTAACCCTTGACTTAAAACAAGCTGCTGCCTTAGAGATTCTCCATAAGCTACTACAAACCGCAGACATCTTTGTGCAAAACTTAGCTCCCGGAGCTGCAACGCGCATGGGTCTTAGTGCCGATAATTTACAAAAAGTAAATCCACGGTTAATTTATTGCGATGTTTCTGGTTATGGTAATAATGGTCCCTATCGCGATAAAAAAGCCTACGACCTATTAATTCAAAGTGAAGCTGGCTTTTTATCCGTTACGGGTACACTAGATCAGCCCAGTAAAGCGGGTAACTCGATTGCGGATATTGCCGCGGGTATGTATGCCTATTCTAATATTTTAGCGGCGCTACTATTGCGGGAGAAAACTGGTCTTGGCTCTTGTATTGATATCTCGATGCTGGAATGTTTAAGTGAGTGGATGAGTTTTCCGCTTTATTACGCGATGGACGAAGCTACTCCACCCCCACGCAACGCAGCCTCGCACGCCACGATTTATCCATACGGCCCATTTCTGGCGGGGGATGGGAAGACGGTGATGTTAGGTTTACAAAATGAGCGGGAATGGTTGCAATTTTGCCGACAGGTTCTACTTAATGAAGCGCTAGCTGTTGATCCGCGCTTTAATAGTAATGCCCAGCGCAATGAGAACCGTGCAGCTCTTGAACAAATTATTTTAGAAACCTTTCGGCCACTCAATAGCCAACAAGTGATTACTAGGCTTGATCAGGCCCAAATAGCCAACGCAAAACTGAACGATATGGCTGGCTTGTGGCAACACCAACAACTAGCTGCTCGGCAACGCTGGGCCAACGTAGAAAGTGAAAGCGGTACGATGTCCGCACTCATTCCCCCTGGCATAAATAATGCCTATGACTATCGCATGGGTCCAATACCCAGTGTGGGGGAACACACCACTACTATCTTGCAAGAATTAGGCTTATCGCAGCATGAAATTAGTGCGCTGCGCCAAGCTGGCACAATTTAATCTTTCCAGCCTAACCATCCGCAGTACATATCTCAGCGCGCTCCTCACTAAGGCCCTCACTACGCCTTCAGGGCCCTTTGAATACTACCCCTAGAGCAGGGGCGATATTAAGTATGCAGCATTTTCTTTCAGCCTTTGTAGACGGCTGCGCTTGGACCAAGTAATTGGGTCAACAAAAATCGATTTTTGAATATACGTTTGCAGCAGATCATCTAAACGCTTACAAAATTCAGAGTTATATATTAGTAAACTAATTTCAAAATTGAGATGCAAGCTTCGCATATCAAAATTAACTGAACCAAACATTGCAATGCGCTGATCAATCAGTAAGCTCTTGGTATGTAATAAGCCACCTTTAAATTCAGCAATGCGCACGCCAGCTGCCATTAACTCCTCATAATAGCTGCGGCTACTTAATGCCACTAATTTAGAGTCATTTTTTCTAGGTACGATTAAAGTAACCTCTACTCCGCGATGTGCTGAGGCCATTAAGGCCTGCATTAAACCATCGTCGGCACCAAAATAAGGCGTGGTAATAATTAAACTTTCGCGCGCATCAATTAAGGCCGACAGAATGCATTGATACAAAATATCGTCGCGAGCAATAGGCCCAGTCGATAATTTTTGTGCCAAGATGGTGCCAGCTAAATGCTGCCGCTGCAATGGCCGCGGATAAAATTGCGTCAGTTGAGGGTTACAAACAGACCAATCTAGTTGAAAAGTAGTTTCAAATTCAGAAACGACCGGTCCCTCTACGCGTAACATCGCGTCAACCCATTCACCTACTTTCGCATCTTGCTTAAAAGTACGAGGATCAACTAAATTCATACTCCCAGTCCAGGCAATGACTTCATCGATCACAAAAATTTTACGATGCAAACGCAAGTCAACTCGTCGAAATTGAAAGTTACCAAAACGAATTGGTAAAGCGGCAACTACTTCAATTCCAGCTGCCTGTAACTGTTTAGGCCAGTCTGAATTAAGCCAATTTTTACTACCCAATGAATCAACCAAAACTTTACATTCAAGGCCCCGTTGCGCTGCTCGAATTAATGCTTCCGCCACCCTATCTGCATCACCTCCAATTGCCCAAATATAAAACTCCAAGTGTAATGATTTTTTTGCAGCATTAATATCAGTAATAAAGTGAGACAAAATAGTTAAAGAATCAGTTAACAAATCAATTGCGTTACCTGCAACAACGGGCGAACCCCAGTTCGCAGCCGCGAGGTCACTTAAGGCTTTTGCCTCAAAGGGTAATTGATCATGGTCGGCCTTATAAAAACAAAATCCAGCATTTAATTGCTGCTGTAGTGCATCTTTCATTCCTGCAACTCTATCCATATAATCACGACCAATCGATTTACCACCGATCAAGAAGTAGACAATTAAACCTAAGAAAGGAAAAATAAGAACTACGCCAAGCCAAGCTAAGGCGACACTGACCTTGCGGCGTACCCAAATTAAATGCAGGCCAATACAGGCAACTGCAATAAAATGCAAGACCGTAAAAACAAGAAAATAATCTCCGTAAAAATGCTGTATCGCTTGATAAAAATAAATCATGTCAACTCCAATTCAGTCGCAATACCTAAGTGGTCAGATAATTTTTCCCAATCATGCAGTAATTCGGCTGAGAGTACCTTGAGACCGCGCACATAAATTCGGTCCATTGGTAAAACTGGTTTCACACTGGGAAATGTTTTGGCTGGTAAACCAGTTAACACCTCAAATACTTCGCTAAAACCAGC
Source organism: Polynucleobacter meluiroseus (assembly GCA_945878885.1). Taxonomy (GTDB): domain Bacteria; phylum Pseudomonadota; class Gammaproteobacteria; order Burkholderiales; family Burkholderiaceae; genus Polynucleobacter; species Polynucleobacter meluiroseus_C. The sequence goes on from CAMCUP010000013.1 coordinate 30,610, forward strand.
GGTTCGCATCGGCTCACTTAGTCGATTACGCCAGTCATTAAAGTCGCCTGCCACAATAGTTGGTGCGCCTGCAGTTAATTGATTAATATAGCTGATAATTTCTGCCAGTTGTCGCTCACGACCGCGTTGGAATAAGGCTAAGTGCACACAAAAACAATGGATCACTGAAGACTGTGGTGAAAGTTGTATCTGACTATGCAACAAGCCTCTTCGCTCAAAACGATAGGCAGAAATATCGTAATTAAGACCCTTTTGCAAAGGGTGTTGCGAGAAAATAGCATTGCCATGGTGACCATCTTGATATTCAACATTTTTACCATAATGCCAATGGCGCCAAAAACCCACTGATAAGAAATGAGTTAAATCATGATGGGGCCACCACCCATAGCGCTTTGCTCGACCGCGATGTTCTTGTTGTAATTCTTGCAGAAAAATTAAGTCGGCATGTTGAGCGCGCATTTTTTGGCGTAAGCCATAAATCGTTGGGTGCAGATGTAAGGCAGATACCCCCTTATGCATATTTATCGTCACGACCCGCAGGCGTTTATTTTTCAAGCTGTTCCTGTGGCATTTTGGCGCCGTAGACGAGCAGCGTAAACCTCGCTGGCAACTAAATCTTCGCACTGCAAACATTTATTACAAATAGAAGCCTGCTCACGCAACTCTTCAATTGAAGCAATTGGATGTGCATCAAGATATTCGCGTAAATCCACATCCCAAATGCCATTGCAAAGACAGATTACTTCAGCCATATTGACCTTCATACCCCCGATAAATAGAATGCCCCCATTTTGCCACTGCTAAGTACTTTTACCCACCGCTATCCAACCCTATCCACCGCTACCTCTAAGCGTCGCTAATCCCCCGTTAATGCTACGATTCAATACGAATTAGCCGATCGATTCGTCAATCATGACGTTTATGGCCCAACTTGCTAGAATCAATGCTTAGGTATTTCTACCCTTAATACCCTTTATTTATGAATCCTTGCAGTAAAAACCTATTTCATGCTTTCAGCTATTAACGACGCCCTTCTTCTGCTTGGCCAGCCTGATAGCGGCATTCTTGGTATTGTGCGGGTGTCATTACAAGTGAGTTTTAGTGCTCTTTTGCTTGGGTGCTTGGTCGGCCTTCCTCTTGGTGCATTACTCGCTACCGAGTCTTTTCCTGGGAGAAAAATACTCATTGTGATTGTAAATAGCCTCATGGGTGTGCCTACTGTAGTTGTGGGAGTCGTGGTTTATTTATTGCTGTCGCATACTGGGCCGATTGGTAATTGGGGTTGGCTTTTTACCATTAAGGGTATGATTCTGGCGCAATTTTGTCTCACTACACCCTTAATTGCCGCACTCAGTCGCCAACTAATAGAAGATGCCTGGATTCACCACCGCGAATCTTTTTCTGCTCTACAACTTGCTTGGCTACCTCGTCTCAAATGGCTAATCTGGGATTGTCGCTTTTCGCTATCAATTGTCTTGCTCGCTGGCTTAGCCCGTGCCATTTCTGAAATTGGTGCAGTGATGATTGTAGGTGGAAATATTGATCGCCATACCCGTACCATGACCACTGCAATTGCCCTTGAGACAAGTAAAGGCGATTTACCACTTGCCTTAGCCTTGGGCTTGGTACTGATGTCGTTAGTCATCGGTGCCAATTTAATCACCTATCTCATTCGCCATAGTGCCGAGCAACGCTATGGATAAGTCAATGATACAAATACGCGATTTACAACTTATTTTAGATAATAGAACTATTTTAGATATTTCAAGTGCTGATATTCCCTGTGTCGGAATTGTGGCTTGCATTGGCGCCAATGGCGCCGGTAAAACAACTCTATTAAAAGTTCTGCATGGCATTGTGCGGCCCCAGCAAGGTTGCATCACCATGCCACTGCAAAATTCCAATAGCGCATTACGTAGCGCACTGGTGTTACACCACACCCCAATGATTAGAGCTTCGGTACGCACTAATATAAATTTAGTCAGCGATTCACCTTACCCACCGCAAGCGGGCGCCGTTGACGAGATGTTGCAGGAAATTGGCTTAGCGCACTTAGCGCAAGCCCCAGCTAAAAAATTATCAGCCGGAGAACGGCAAAAATTATGTATTGGTCGAGCTCGCCTACTAAAGCCGCAACTTGTTTTGCTTGATGAACCAACTGCTAATTTAGACCCTACCGCTACTGAACAAGTAGAAGAATTAATTCGCATGCTCGGTAAAGAAAAAACGGGTGTCATTTTCTCTTCACACCAACTAGCGCAAGTGCAACGTTTAGCCAATTACATTATTTTTATGGCCAAAGGTCAAATTGTTGAATGCGGAACCCCTGCAGAGTTTTTTAATAATCCACAAACTGCTGCTGCTAAACAGTTTTTAAAATTCAGCGCCGGTTTATTGGTTTAGGTGGATTAATTTAGCTTTATTGGCTTAAGTATTTTGCACCACAATATTAGGAAACTTGCTACTCATATCTTTTGCCAAAGTACCCACCCGAATGGCAATTTGGCGTGCCATATTTTTATAAATTGCACTAATAGGCCCATCCGGATTAGCAATTACCGTTGGCATACCGGCATCTGCATCTTCACGAATCGATAGATTTAAAGGCAATGCCCCGAGAAAGTCGACCTTGTAATCACTACACATTTTTTGTCCACCACCAGTACCAAATACATGCTCTTCGTTGCCACACTTGGGGCAAATATAGGTGCTCATATTTTCAATCACGCCAACAATCGGAATGCTGACTTTCTCAAACATCTTGAGACCCTTGCGGGCATCTAGCAAAGCGATGTCTTGTGGCGTTGTAATAATGACCGCCCCGGTTACCGGCACTTTTTGTGCAAGTGTTAACTGAATATCACCTGTACCTGGAGGCATATCGACAATTAAATAATCGAGCTCACGCCAACGGGTTTGATTCAATAGTTGCTCGAGTGCTGAAGTAACCATTGGGCCGCGCCACACCATGGGGTTATCGGCATCAATTAAAAAGCCAATTGAACTTGCTTGAATACCATGTCCCATCATGGGTTCAATGGTATTTGCCTCAAGCGATTCAGGGCGCCCCTGAATGCCCAATAACATTGGCTGGCTGGGGCCATAAATATCAGCGTCTAAAATGCCCACTTGGGCGCCTTCGGCAGCTAAAGCTAACGCTAGGTTAACTGCTGTAGTCGACTTACCTACCCCGCCTTTACCGCTTGCAATGGCAATGATATTTTTTACACCTGGCAATAACTTGACGCCACGCTGTACCGCATGGGCCACAATATTGCTAGCGATCGTAAGGTTAACTTTGGTCACGCCAGCAATCGCGCTCACCGCGCTCATCGCCAATTGACGGATCATCTCAAACTGGCTTTTAGCTGGATAAGCCAAGACGATCTCAAAACTAACCTCACCCTCAGCCACACGTAAATTACGAATACATTTACCCGTCACTAAATCAACTTTAGTATTGGGATCGATAACTTGCTTCAAGGCCTCTTGAACTGCTTCTACAGTAACTGCCAATGCATTCTCCTAATTAAATTAATTTAAAACAATAATAAGCTGAGGTAATAGACAAGGGTCGCCATCATAGCGGTAGCTGGAATAGTGAAAATCCAGGCCCAAATAATATTCTTGGCAATGCCCCAGCGTACTGCACTCGCCCTTTGGGTGGATCCAACGCCAACAATAGCCCCAGCAATAGTATGGGTAGTCGAGACAGGAATCCCTAAGCCAGTAGCTAGAAAAAGAGTTATTGCACCACCAGTTTCAGCGCAAAATCCACCTACTGGTTTTAATTTAGTGAGCTTTTGACCCATCGTTCGGACGATACGCCACCCGCCAAACATCGTGCCAAAGGCAATAGCAAAATAACAGGATAAGATAATCCAATAAGGTGGCGCAGTGGCACTCACGTCAATATAACCAGTAATAATCAGCATTAACCAAATAATACCGATGGTTTTTTGGGAATCATTGCCACCGTGCCCCAAACTATAAGCCCCTGCGGATACTAATTGTAAACGCCTAAACCAGCGATCGGTTCGCGAAGGTGTTTGCTTTCGGCACAACCAAAACACCACCAACATCATTAGCGAACCAAATAAAAAACCAAGAAAAGGTGAAATCACAATAAAGGCCACCGTTTTCAGGATACCGCTCCACACTAAACCGTCTAACCCTGCTTTAGGTAAGGTAGCGCCAACTAAACCACCAATGAGGGCATGAGAAGAGCTAGATGGAATCCCGTAATACCAAGTCACAACATTCCAAATAATCGCACTCACTAAAGCGCCAAAGATCACATGTAAATCAATCGTAGTAGGATCAACAATACCTTTGCCAACAGTAGCGGCAACACTAAGCTGAAAAACTGCGATGGCTATAAAATTAAAGAAGGCAGCAAACATTACTGCTTGATGTGGTTTTAATACCCCAGTAGAAACCACCGTCGCTATCGAATTGGCAGCATCGTGAAAACCATTCATAAAATCAAACATGAGTGCTAACACGACTAGCAATACCACTACCCAAAAAGCAAGCTCGAGCGCAAGCAAATTAATCTACCTTGGAAGCAAAAGGATTAAGAGTTTTCAAGCACGATGCCTTCAACTAAATTAGCTACATCCTCACATTTATCAGTAGCCTCTTCTAATAACTCATAAATACGCTGAAATTTAATCAGCTCACGCACCTCAATTTCTTCACGAAACAATTTAGCAATTGCGGTAGAAAGCAAGCGATCAGCGTCAGACTCAAGCCGGTCAATCTCTTCACAAGTTTTTAGGGCGCCTTTTGCAACTTCTGGATCAGAAATCATTTTTAAGGCAGCAATCGCATTTTTTACTCGCCCACAACATTGCGTGCAAATTTCAGCCATGCGTAACATTTCGGCAGTCATTTGCTTTACATCATACAAGTACATCGCCTCAGTAGCGTTCTGAATTAAATCTGCTACATCGTCCATAGTATTTGTTAAGGAAAAAATTTGATCTCGATCGATCGGCGTAATAAAGGTTTTATGTAACTGGCGATTTACTTCTTTCACCACATTATCGGCAGCATTCTCAGCCTTATCCACTTCCTGCGAGTACTGCAATCGCAAAGCTTCATCGCTGTAATTTTCAATAAATTTTAAAAACGCTTCCGAGGCAGCAAGAATATGATTTGCATGTTCATTAAACAACTCGAAAAAATTGCCATCGTGAGGCATTAATTTGCTAAAAAACATGAATTAGGTTCCTTTGCTTGACAGGCAATATTTACGGCAACGATTACTCGGCTCTTGCATTTCTCGGCTCATTCTATAGGAAGTTACTCAGTCAGTAATAAAGCTTCTCCTTAAAAGCTATGCATTACTGCTTTAGGGCTTACTACTGCGGCGCATAATCTCGATATCCCCATAAAACGCTTTTACCTCTGAGCGGGTGTTATCCGTATCGGTCAAAATTCCTACGCCAATTAGGTTTCCAGGAGCTTCGCCATAGGCTGCTTTGTAATCTGCGGTTAAATCACGCTGGTGTTTGCGCCACTCTCCTACCGCTTCCCACCCAGAATCAACTACGATCATTTTGATACGAGCTGAGTTAGTATTTGTAATGATGCTATCCACCTCCCCTTTTCCAGCCCAGATATACATCAGGGTTGCGTAAGGCATTTCTTGGCCACTAATTAAGCTAGCTATTTCAAAGGCCAGCCGATCTTTTAAGGGTAATTTTGATTTATTACCATCAAATGCAACCAAAATGCGCAGGGGTGCATCATCGCTAGCCCGCTCGGTATTATCGGCGCCTGGTATTGAGCCGGCTGCCTTCCACTCCCATTGCAACCAGGTATTTTTGGGTGATTGTGGTTTGAGCTTCACGGCCAAACCCGAAGCAGCTGACTGCGCATTAGCACTTAAGACTGTTCTGCCCTGATAATTCTCTAGGCGGTAGACGGTATTTTTTTTATAAGGTGCTAAACGATAAAACTGCCAGCCTTTAGGAAGGCCTGCTTGGCCAATTTGCGTTGAAAATTTTTGGACTGTTTCTTGGGGATCTTGCTGTTCTTGGTTTAGCAACTCACCAGGTTCTTTGCCTGAAGAGACCAAAATAGGGCCGCTACATGCAGCAATACCAAAAAGCGCTGTAGTCATGACTAGACAGTAAAAGAAGGTGGCGAACTTCATAAGCTGGAATTGTCCCAGAGATTAAGCGCCGACCAGTCTAAAATCACCCTTTAAGTATTTTTACCCTGATTTATCCCCCCTTTAACCTACCCACCTTATTAAAGAATCGATCATGACAAATACCTCGGCAAGCAGCGCTAGTTCGACACTCAACAAAATTGGCTTTATTGGCACTGGCATTATGGGTAGCAGCATGGCTGGGCATTTATTGGCTGGCGGCTACCCAGTGCAAGTATTTAATCGCACCAAAGAAAAGGCTGCTGGTTTAATTGCACGCGGTGCTACTTGGGCAAGTTCTCCCGCAGAATTAGCGGCGCAAGCTGATGTGATTATTACAATTATTGGCTATCCCCGCGATGTGGAAGAAACCTATTTGGGCCCTAATGGCATTTTGGCTAATGCGCGTAGCGGTAGTATTGCCATTGATATGACCACCTCAAGCCCCGCCTTAGCGGTACAAATTGCAGCAGCTGGTCTTAAAAAAGGGCTTGCTTGTCTCGATGCACCTGTTTCAGGTGGCGATATAGGTGCCCGCGATGCCAAGTTATCGATTATGGTTGGCGGTGATGCAAATGCTTATGAAAAAGTATTGCCCTTATTTCAATTGATGGGCAACAACATTGCCCTTTTAGGGCCGGCTGGTTCAGGTCAATACACCAAGTTATGCAATCAAATTGTAATTGCCTCAACTATTATGGGGGTCTGTGAAGGCCTCTCCTTCGCCAAGAAGGCTGGGCTCGATCCTTTAGCGGTTCTTAAAGTGATTGGCAGTGGCGCAGCCAGTAGCACCCAATTAAATATGTTGGGACCTAAGATGGTCCAAGACGATTTTGCCCCTGGTTTCATGATTGAACATTTAGTCAAAGATCTGGGAATTTCAATTACTGAATCTGCGCAAATGGGTCTTAACCTACCTGGCTTACAACAAGCTAAAAAGCTGTATGACCTCTTAATTACCCAAGGGCTTGGCCGCTCTGGTACCCAAGCATTATTTAAAGTGTATTTACAAAATTTAGCGTAGTAAAGAAGTATGACAAGGATCATGACAAAATCAGTTTGACTTCACTCTTGCCTTCTTCAACCATAGGCCGCTGGGCTTTGTATGGCGTACTAATTGGCGCACTAATTCATTTGGTGCTGGGCTTTACTATTGAATTTTCGGTAGACGAAGCGCACTACGCCTTATATGCCAAACACTTAGCCTGGAGTTACTTTGATCACCCACCTTTAGTCGGCTGGATTCAATGGCCTTTGGTTATCCTCAATGCAAACGAAGGCGTGATCCGCTTCATCCCCGAAATACTTTGGCTAATTTCCTGTGCTTTGGTGTACTGCATTACCAACGATTTAAGTACATATTTAGAAACCAAAGCCAAAGGCGTACAGGCACGGCAATTACCAACAAAACCGCTCGCCAGTTTTGCCGCACTCATAGCGGTCGTCTTAGCACCTCTACCCCATGTATTAGCGGTTGGCCTATTGCCCGATTCACTCTTAACTCCGCTGGTCTTAACCTTACTGTGGCTTGCAATTCGGTGGTTACAACAAGCTTATACCTTGCAAACTTGGCAATGGCTACTAATGGGGTTGGTACTCGGCTTAGCGGGCCTTAGTAAATACACTGCAGTCTTTAGTGCTGTAGCACTTGCCTTGGTTTTTTTACTTGGACCACGCAAGGCCTGGTTACATCAGCCTGGTTTTTGGTTGGCAGTGCTGCTTGCGCTCCTAGTAATTAGCCCAATTATTTTGTGGAACTGGGCACACGCTTGGATTTCTTTTCAGTATCAGCTAAATCATGGTGGAGGCGGTGCATGGTCTTGGCTAGGCATTGGCCGATTTTTTGGTGTTCAATTACTTGCTTACGGTGTTTTGCTGCCGCTCGGTGGCTTCATCTTCATACGCTACTTTGTTGCGCTTGCCAAACCCCAACTGCTTAGCTTGTTGGCTTTTTTTCTCTTGCCGTTTGCGCTCTTTGCCATTTTATCTGCAGGCGGAGGCCTACCTCACTGGACTAGCCCCGCCTGGTTTTGTTTAGCTCCATTTGCCGGAATCGGCCTAGCAGCACTCTGGTTACAGTCTTATCGATGGCTGCTAAGTGTTTGTGCAGCAGTGCAACTATTGCTTTGCTTGTTAGGCTTCGGCTTAGTCTTTATCGGCGGCTTAGCAATAAGTAATTTAGCCAATAATCCCATCGCTGATCTCTATGGCTGGAAGTTGGCTGGCGCTCGAGCAAGTCAACTTGCCCAAGTAAAACAAGCTACGGGTACCGCAGTCCAAAACTGGACTCTCGCTAGCCGCTTAGCTTGGTATAGCGCCCCATTACCTATTTTTGTGCTTGATCAACGCGAAGACCAATTTGATCTGTGGTTTGGTCCATTGCCACCACAATCCAGCGTTATTTTGGTGAATTGGTCGGGAATGTCCTTTAATCCACCTCTAAATCCTAGCGATCCACGAGGCTATTTTAACTCGTGTGATTCCTTAGAAACCCTTTCGATTGACCGTTTTAGCCAACATTTAGCTCAATTTGAGTTCAGTTTTTGCCAAGGTTGGAACCCCAAAGCATTATCCTTACGCCTATGAGCAAAAATCTGCCCGCTAAGGCAGCCCATCATTCGGGCTGGAAAACCATTCTTAAACGAAGCTGGCCCACGATTCGCATTTTGCTATCTATTGCGCTACTGTGGAAAGCCACTAGCGGCATCGACTGGCACGCCCTCTTTACCACCGAGTTAAAAATGCAACCCATCTGGTTCATTGGGGCTGTGCTGGCTATTCTTTTGGCCTTTACCTGCGGTGGCATTCGCTGGGCCCTGCTCATGCGCAAAGTGGGTTTTGAAGGCAGTGTTTTTGCTTACATCAAACTGTATTTTGCGGGCACCTTAATTAATCAAGGTTTGCCTAGTACCTTAGGTGGAGATAGTTATCGCGCTGTAACGGGAAGCCACCTTACCGCCGACGATAAAGTTGGTGGCAAAAAAGAGCTTGATGAAGAATTGCATCACGAAGTTGATTTAGGCCACGCTACTCCAAAGTTACGTCTGGGCTTTGCGATGACTTTAATTGATCGCATCCTAGGCTTAGCTGGTAATAATTTATTAGGTGGAATTGGTTTAGTATTAGGCGGTGCTACTCTAGCCAGTTGGGGAGTTGAATTAGGCTACGGGGTACTTGCGGTGATGTTGTCTGCAGGCCTGATTGGTGCATTGATTTTAATTTGGGGTCCAAGCCTAAGGCTCTTAGAAAAAATCTTGGCACGCTTTCGGATGATAGCTACCTTACCTGGCATTCGTTTTGCCTTCGGCTTTCCGGTAACAATTGCACAAGTTACTTTCTCAATTGGAATTCACTGCTTGAACATCGTTGCGCTCAGTTGCTGTCTAAAGGCTTATGGCGCAGCAGTGCCAATTGAAGCTTTGATGATTGGCTTGCCTGCCCTGAGCTTATTGCTGATGCTACCGATTAGTATTTCTGGCTGGGGTTTACGTGAAGCAACGCTGTCCTCTGTTCTGGTGCTGTGGGGTGTTGATCCATCCTTAACGGTCTTGGCTTCAGTTAGTTTCGGGGCTTTTTCTGCGCTCTGTGCGTTGCCCGGCCTTTATCCCCTATTAAAATTTAAATAAAGCGGCAAACCAATGAGTATTAGCGTTAACACCATGCGCAGCATTGACCATTGGCTTGGGGTACCCCTGTGTGCCTTAATAAGCCCTGTGGTTGCTGTGCTCGATCGTCTGCAAGGGTTTTTCAAGCCTGCCCTGCAGCAGCCCCGCAAATTACTTTTTATAGAATTATCAGAAATGGGTAGTGCAATTTTGGTTGACCCAGCCATGCGTCAAGCCCAAGCTCGGGGTGCCGAAATTTACTTTCTCATTTTTAAAAGTAATCGCGCTAGCCTCAGTTTACTTAACACCGTTAAACCAGAAAATATTTTTACAATTGATGCAACTGGCTTGTTTAGCCTGATGCGTGATTCAGTGACATTTTTATGGCAAGCACGGCGCCAGAGAATTGATACGGTGATTGATCTAGAATTATTTTCCCGCTTTACTGCTCTCTTAACTGGCCTGTGCGGCGCGCAACGGCGAGTTGGCTACCATATTTTTCATGGTGAAGGTTTATGGCGCGGTACGATGCTTACGCGCAAGGTACATTACAACCCTCATATTCATATTGCCAAGAATTTTATTTCTTTAGTACACGCGGCTTTTGCAAATACCATCGAAATCCCTTTTAGCAAAATCGCCATTCCTGATGCTGAAATACGTATAGAGCAAGCTAAGATTGAGCCAAGTGATTTACAGGCAGTGCAACAACGTATATTCGATTTGGCCGAACAAATGGCAATACCATTTGACCCGGTATCACAACGCGTGATCCTGATTAATCCCAATGCCAGTGATTTACTGCCCCAGCGGCGCTGGGCTCCACACCGTTTTGCTGAACTCATTGCCAGTATTCATGCGCGTTGGCCCAAGGACCTCATCCTTATTACAGGCTCTGCAAATGAAATTGCTTATGTTGAAGCCATTCGCCTTCAAGCAAAGGTAGCGCGCGCTATTAACTTCGCCGGCAAAGTTCGTTTTAGTGAACTACCCGCCTTATACACACTTGCTAAAGTAATGGTCACCAATGATTCTGGTCCAGGCCATTTTTCTTCTGTAACGCAATTACGCACGGTCGTCCTTTTTGGCCCCGAAACTCCAGCTTTATATGGGTCGCTGGGTCGCTCAATTGCAATTACCGCTCAACTTGCTTGCTCGCCTTGTGTGAGCGCTGCCAACCACCGTAAAACCCCATGTCAGGATAACGTCTGTATGCAAGCCATTAGTGTTGCAGAAGTTATGGTCAAGGTCACAGTACAACTGGATGCTACCGATTAATCGCGCACCCCGGCTGCTGTTTTGGCTTTTGCCCCTCCTTCCCATTGCGTTGGGGCTTAGTTTATTTTTCACCAACCAACAGGTCAGTTCATTTTTAGCCCTCAATGCAGCAACTCAAATTCTACCGAACTGGGCTTGGGCTGCATTTACGTTCTTAGGTAATGGCTGGGGACTCTTTGCTATTGCCTTTCCGCTATTAATCCTCGCGCCTCGAGTTTTGAGTGCTGGGATTTTTGCTGGGGTCTTAACGGCGGTAATCAGTTCTACCCTGAAGCCCCTGCTGAATTTACCCCGCCCCTCTGGTGTACTGGTTGAAGGCAGTTTTTTTCGCTATGGCGAAATATTGCTAACAAACTCGATGCCATCAGGTCATACACTAACTGCTTTTGCTGTAGCTACAGCAATTTTTTTCTGCGCTAAGCAAGCGTACCGCAAGGCCCTATTACTTTTATTTTTCTTTGCCACCTTAGTCGGTATTTCACGCAGCGCCATCGGCGTGCATTGGCTGAGTGATGTTTTGGTGGCGGCAGGTTTAGGCTTTTGGTGTGGCCTCATTGGCGCCTATCTAGCCGATAAAATACCTAGCAAGCAATTACTAGCCATTGGCTGGTGGCCGCGCTTTATTGCACTTGGCGGCCTTGTTACCATCTATATTTTGCTAAATTCATCTATCGATTTCGCGGAAAACCATTATTTACAAAATCTTGGGGTAATTTTTATTTTACTCACTCTGATCGTTTTTGGCCTCCGCCAAAAAACGTCTACCTAATCATTCGTTTGTTCATCATGCATTGCTATGTTTAGCTATCGCCATGCTTTTCATGCAGGTAGTCATGCTGATATTTTGAAGCATCTTGTTCTTATTGAGCTGATTCACTACCTGCAAGAAAAACCAGGGGCGATTACATTTATTGATACGCATGCTGGTGCTGGCATTTATAACTTACAGGATGGTTTTGCGCAAATAAGCAAAGAGGCGCAATTAGGTATTGAACGTTTCGCCACCAAAGTGATGCCATCTTTTGAAAACTTACTACGGCAAGTTCAATTCGAAAATCAAACTGGGCACTTATCTATATATCCAGGCTCACCTTTTATTTTAGCTCGACTATTAAGACCACAAGATCGCCTCAAACTATTTGAATTGCATCCTAAAGAAATTCTTATTTTGCAAGGTAATGTAGCGCAACTACCCAATGCCAAACAAATTGATGTTTATGCCAGCAATGGCTTTAGTGGGCTTAAAGCATTATTACCGCCACCAGGGCGCAGAGGCTTGATTTTAATAGACCCTGCTTATGAAGATAAAAATGATTATCGCCTGCTTGAAACAACGCTTGCTGAAGGGTTGCAGCGTTTTGCTACTGGTTGTTTTGCCCTTTGGTATCCGATATTGCCGCGGCGTGAATCCATAGCTCTAGTAGATCGCTTAAAAAAGGTGCTGGCGAGCTACTCAAGGCCTTGGTTACAAGCAGAGTTACGGGTTGCCAATGTTTCGGGTGAGCGGCGCTTGCAAGCGAGCGGCATGTTAATTGTGAACCCACCATGGACACTAAAAGAAAAATTAGCGCTTGCTTTGCCAGAGCTCAAGACTGCTCTTGCACAAGATAACAAAGCCGACTTTCATTTAAGTAGTGCCGAAGTTTAGACTACTTATTCTGCTTATTCAAGAATGCTTACCAATGCGCTTGTAGGCTAAACCCGTGTAAATTTGCAGTCAAATTAGCCTGTGCTCCAACAGGCAAGGTAAGCTTTTCTGGACAATGACCAAAAGGTAAGCCTGTCAAAATTGGAATTGAATTTGGCAAACGCTCTCGCAACCACGTAATAGCAGCCGTTAAGTCGTAGCCACGATCATTATCAAGTAAGTGATAGCCAGAAAAGTTGCCCAACAAAATTGCGCTCTGCTGCGCCAATACGTCAGCCTCTAGTAATTGAATCAACATCCGCTCTAGTCGATATGGGTGCTCGTTGATATCTTCTAGAAATAAAATACCGCCCTTCGTTTGTGCAGCATTGGGCATAAACTCACTGCCCATTAGGGTAGACAAAATCGTAAGATTACCGCCCCATAACAAGCCATGAGCCTCTACAGAATTAACCTGATTTCCTAAGTAAGCCTGCGACTCTAGCACTTGGTAATTTAATTGGCGATCTTTAATGGCTCGCTTAAAATGCTGCCACATGAAGGCATTAGGCACCAGTGGCTCGCCTGCTTGATTAAGTCGACCAAAATCGTAATTGAGCATCGGGCCGGCTAAGCTAATTGCGCCCGTTTTAGCTAACAAGCCTAATTGAACAGCGGTGAAGTCACTATGGCCACAAATTTGTAGGCCGCGCTTCACTGCATTTGCAAGTTCTAGCCATTGAATACCTGCCAAAATGCGCTGTAAACCATAACCACCGCGCATTGCCATCACAATCGTGTCAGCATCAAGCTCAGTAAGAGCATTGATTTCAGCTAAACGCTCGGCATCGGAACCTGCAAAGCGTTGATGCACTCGTTTGATACAAGCCAAATTACCGCATGTAATGCCTTGCTCACCCAAGTAGTGCACTGCATTGCTTGGGCTGCGCTGATCTAAAGCGGCGCCAGAGGGAGCAATAAGATGAATGTGCATTAACGCCGCGCCTGAAAAAAAGTTCGTAACAACTGGCCACAAGTATCACCTAAGACCCCACCAGTTACAGTGGTCTGATGATTAATTTGCGGTACAGCAAATACATTGAGCACGCTACCGGCTGCTCCTGTTTTGGGATCTGCTGCACCATAAACTAAGCGCTCGACACGCGCATGTAGTATCGCTCCACAACACATTACACAAGGCTCAAGAGTGACATAGAGAGTGGTTCCAGGCAAGCGATAATTACCTAGCTGAGCTGCCGCTAAACGCAATACATTCATCTCAGCATGAGCACTAGGATCATGCTTGGTAAGCGGTTGATTAAAGCCGCTGGCGAGGACCATGCCATCCCTCACCAACACGGCGCCTACTGGTACCTCGCCCTGTATAGCTGCCAACTGGGCTTGTTCAATAGCTAGAGACATAAAATTACTATCAGCAGAATGTGCTTGCTCATACTGGTTTTCTAATTGACCTAATGTGATGTTCATTTTATTGCGCTCATCAAATTACACCTTCACAGCGGTTTTACTTAATACATCAGCCCAACAATTGGGTGTTTCATATAAGCGAATCGCAGCTAAAAACAACCGCTCTTGAAAAGCGGCCCTAAAAATAGGCTCTAGGATAGCAAAAGCAATTTGCGCTAAATTTTCAACGGTAGGCACCTGATCTAAGATCACAGTTTTATGGTTAGGCATGCTCTCTAAAAAAGTTACTACCCGCTGATCTTCTTTGGCTACCAAAAAAGCATGGTCCCATTTACTCACTAAATTTTCTTGCGCCAGACGCTTGATATCGCCAAAATCAAGCACCATTCCATCATTAGGCGATCCTGAATGCTGTAAAACTTCACCGGCTATGGTGATCTCTAAGGCGTAACGATGCCCATGAAGATGGGCGCATTGCCCATCGTGATTCGGAATACGGTGGCCTGCATCGAATTCTAGTCGCCGTGTAATTGTTATCATAGGTCCAATATTAAGGCATCCCAATATATTTATGGGTTTGTATGCTTAAACGCCATAAGGGTCTTTTTTGACAAAGCTGAACCGCTAAGGCCGTATTGGCATCACGCTCGAAACCATCAATGGGTTGCAAAAAACGATGACGGTAATCCATTCCTTCAAATCGTTTCAAGATTAACTCTAACTGAGTATGACCAATTTGCGGAATCGCTAATTTAATTTCATCAGCCTGCTTGATCACTAAATCGGCGCCAAATTTTGGGCTCACACAAACCCAATCGATACCTGCAGGCAATGGTAAAGTGCCATTGGTTTCAATCGCAATTTCAAAATGGTGCTTATGTAAGGCATCTAGCAAGGCACTATCGAGTTGCAAGGCTGGTTCACCGCCAGTAAAAACTACATAGCGATAGTTACTACCAGCATTTGTATCTAGCCAGGCTGCTGTAATCGCAGCAGCTAAATCAGTTGCAGTAGCAAATTTTCCACCACCTATACCATCGACGCCAACAAAATCGGTATCACAAAATTGACAAATGGCAGTAGCACGATCTTCTTCTCTGCCGCTCCACAAATTACAACCCGAGAAACGGCAAAATACAGCGGCGCGCCCAGCTTGAGCGCCCTCACCCTGCAAGGTAAGAAAAATTTCTTTAACGCTATACATTAGTTGAATTGCTGAGAGAGTAGCTTGGCTAGTGAAAAATTTACTTCCATGACTGTAATTCCCACTCTAAATAATCTTCCCAAAAAGAGCCAGACCAACTCATGCCTCCCAATAAATAACGCCCCATACTACGACGAATTGCCCAGCGTCCAATTTCTGGTACTAACCAAGTTTCTTCATTGCGCAAACTCGCAAAACGCGAAACATCATTACTTTCAAAATAAGGCGAGTCGCTGCTATATTTCAAAGCTAAAAAAGATCCGGCAGGAGTACGAATTTTTTCCCAAGCAATTGCAGAAATAGTCACCAGCCACACAAAATCAGCATCGGGATAACCCAGTACTTGATACCGATCACGAAAAAAACCAGACCAGCCAAGCTCAAGCTTTTCAGGCCACACAGGTAATGGTCGAATAAATTTTTGTGCGGGCTGCCAATGGGGATCTTGAATAATCTTGCCCCATGGGCCTTGAATTTCATCGGCAAGTGGACCAAATTTTTGCGAGTTACGCGCAATACGAATTTGCTCGCCTAATTGCACAATCGTTTCGGTAACTGTATCAAGCGTCTCTTGGTTAAAAATATTGCGAACAGCGTAAACCCATTGTTGCCCCAATTTTGGCGGGCGCATTTGCGGCGTAATTACTGGCACTACCCCGGGAGTTGAAACCGGATATGGAATGGGGGTAAGACAAGCGCTAGGCAATGCGCCTAAGGTAATTAAACAAACACGTCGCTGTAAATTTATTTCCAAGAAGAGAGCTGCCAAGAATATTCGTTTTCTAAAAATGGTGATTGCATTACACCAATCAACATATAAGATCCTGATGATTCCCGCGCTACCCAACGCCCAATTTGTGGGGCAAACCAGCATGTTTCTCGCCAAATGCTATTTATTCTATTGGCATCAGGACTAATGTAATTGACTAAGCTACTAAACTTTAGTGCTGTAAATGTGCCTGCTGGAACCGTGATGGTTTCCCACCCACTAGCGCTCATATATTCTTCCCAAGAAAAGGTATATCCAGCATATCCACCAACTTGGTATTTGGTATCGGTTTGCTTGCTCCATGATGCATTTAACTGCTGGGGCCATGCAGGCACACCAGGATTAAATAGCAGTAAGGTCTTCCAATTGGGGTTAGCCAAAAAAGTACCCCACGGGCCTTGTACTTCATTAGCCATTGAACCTATTGGTTCATTGATTTGATTAATATCTTTCATGATCGCGCCAAATGCCCCAGTGCTCGTATTGGATGTTGCAGCACTGGTGTCCATTGAACGAGCAATCACAATTTGCGAGCCTACCGATTGCACCCGTTCAGTTAAGGTGCCTAGCGTATTGCCATTAAACATATCGCGCTGTAAATAAGACCATTCTTGTCCAACCTGCGGTTGACGTACTGCAGGCATGGGGTTTGGGGCGGCAACTGCGGTGCCACGCAAAAACCCCATTGAACCACAGCCAAAGGGGGCCAAAGCGGCAGATAGCATAAAAAGGCGGCGTGTAAAAGGCATCGATTGCTCCAGTTTGTGAATTAAATGATTTCTAATGCCACATGATAAACAATTTCATACCTTTTAAACTAGAGTTACTATTCATAAAGTGATAATTTAATAAGATCAATTTAATAGGGTCGATATGCATTCTCAAAGAGCAAAATTTAATCAAAGATTAGCTAGCCCTGGCTTAATTATTGCCCCAGGAGTGTTTGAAATGGTCTCACTCAGATTGGCAGACCGCATGGGCTTTGATACACTTTATATGACAGGCTATGGTACTGTAGCGTCCCTTATGGGTCTTCCTGATGCAGGCTTAGCCACCTATACCGAAATGGTTGGCAGAGTTACTGCAATGGCAGGTATGGCTAAGACACCGCTAATTGCCGATGGCGATACGGGATATGGCGGCTTATTAAATGTTAGGCATACAGTTCGAGGATATGAGGCGGCCGGCGCTGTAGCAATTCAGCTAGAAGATCAAGAGTTTCCCAAAAAATGTGGCCATACACCAGGAAGGCGAGTCATAGCGATGGCTGATATGGTTAAAAAAATTGAGGTTGCAGTTGCCTCAAGGATCGATCCTCAATTTAAAATCATTGCCAGAACTGATGCGAGAACAACTTTAGGTTTAGATGAGGCTCTAAAAAGGGGTGAGGCCTATGCTCGTGCTGGGGCAGATATTTTATTTATTGAATCTCCTGAAAACCAAATCGAAATAAGACGCATCGGCGAAACTTTTCCAAATCATCCTTTAGTTGCCAATATGGTCGAAAAGGGTCGTACTCCTATTTTGACAAAATTAGAATTAGAGCAATGTGGATTTAAACTTGCAATCTTTCCAGTAACAGCTTTGTTAGCCTCAGTCCAAGCAATGACTAAGGTTTATGAGCACTTTAAAGCATCAGGGTCGTCAATAAATAATCCAGTCGACTTATATGACTTTGGTGAGCTCTCTGAATTGATGGGCTTTAAAGATGTTTGGGAATTTGAAAAACGTTTTGTAGAAACGAATTGAGGAGTCTAAAATGAAATTGTATAAATACCTATTGCATGGGATTTTAGTTGGAATATTTATTTTTTCTCTTACTTCTCATGCGCAAACAAATTACCCTAATCGACCCATACGGCTCATTATTCCCTTCACGCCTGGTGGGGTAACAGATACCTCAGGACGCTATATTGCAGAACAACTTTCTTTAAAGTTGGGGCAGCAAGTTATTGCCGATAATCGCCCCGGAGCATCGGGCAATATCGGTGCACAAATGGTTGCCTCTGCTGAGCCAGACGGCTATACCCTGCTCTTAGGTTATGCAGGCACTTTATCGATCAACCCGTCGCTTTTTGACAAAATTCCTTTTGATAGCGTGAAAGATTTTGCTCCTATTGGCAAAATTGGCGATGCTATTTTGATTGTGGTGGCCAACAATGATTTCCAAGGCAAAACCTTAGCCGATGTAATTGCAATCTCTAAAAAAGATCCTAATGGCTTATCGTATGGCACCTCTGGTGCTGGAGGAACACCGCATATTGCAGGCGAATTGCTTAAGCAAAAAACCGGCGCTAATTTAGTTCATGTGCCCTATAAAGGAGGTGGTCAGGCCTTGATTGATTTATTGGGAGGCAACATTCCCTTGGTGTACACAGCTGTTGCTGGTGCTAATCAATATGTTAAGTCTGGGCGCATTAAAGCCATTGCAGTCTCTAGCGCAAAAAGAAGTCCAAGTCTACCGGATGTGCCCACCTTTACCGAATCTGGCATCAAAGACTTTGAAATAGATGATTGGGTAGGCTTATTAGCGCCAGCAAAAACGCCAAAACCCATTCTGACTAAATTAAATCAAGCCTTAAATGAGATTTTGAACTCGCCGGAAGGTAAGACTAGGCTATTAGCGATGGGCATCACCCCAACCCCAGGGAGCCCTGAAAAATTTGGCGAGCAAATTAAGGGGGATTTAATTAGGTTTGCACCAATTGTTAAGGGCGTACAAATAAAGTCTGAATAAGTGCTTGATGAAGCAAATAAATCCTATTCCCACTCAATAGTTGCGGGTGGCTTGCCACTAATATCAAATACCACGCGATTAATTCCACGCACCTCATTAATAATGCGGTTAGATACCGTGCCAAGTAATTCATGGGGCAAATGTGCCCAATGTGCAGTCATAAAATCTTGAGTTTGTACTGCTCGTAAAGCTACAACATATTCATAAGTGCGGCCATCGCCCATCACCCCCACCGACTTTACTGGCAGAAATACCGCAAAGGCTTGACTAGTTAAGTCATACCATGATTTACCGGTGACTTCGTCAATGGTATTGCGCAGCTCTTCAATAAAAATTGCATCGGCACGGCGCAGTAAGTCGGCGTATTCTGCTTTCACTTCACCTAAGATCCGCACTCCTAAACCCGGTCCTGGAAAGGGATGGCGATAGACCATTTCACGTGGTAGACCTAGCGCCATACCCAACTCGCGTACCTCATCTTTAAATAATTCGCGCAAGGGCTCGAGTAATTTCAAGTGCATATCGTCTGGCAAGCCGCCCACATTGTGATGACTCTTAATGGTGTGGGCACCTTTTTTCCCTTTACCAGCAGACTCAATCACATCAGGATAAATAGTACCCTGCGCTAACCACTTGGCATTTTTAATTTGAGCTGATTCGGCTTGGAATACGTCGATAAATTCTTTGCCAATAATTTTGCGTTTCATTTCAGGATCACTTACGCCTGCTAACTGCGCCATAAATTGTTCAGCTGCATTTACCCGAATCACCTTCACGCCTAAATTACGGGCAAACATTGCCATCACCATTTCACCTTCATTG
>CAMCUP010000014.1 GCA_945878885.1 Polynucleobacter meluiroseus
TCACAGGTAGGGTAATAATAAAAATGATCAACAAAACCAGCATGATGTCGACCATGGGTGTCATGTTAATTTCCGCCATGATGCTGGAATCATCATCCTCGTTGGAGAGTTGATTAAATGACATGATTAGGCTTCGATTTCAGGGTTAATAACACGTGCACCGGTAACGAAGTAAGCTAGTAAATCATTGCCAAATCGATTGAGGTCAGCCATGACTAATTTATTGGCCCGATTAATTGCGTTAAAGCCCAAGACCGCAGGTATTGCCACTGCTAAACCAAGCGCGGTCATGATAAGCGATTCACCAATGGGGCCCGCTACCTGATCTAGCTGAGCACTGCCCGAGCTACTAATTGCAATGAGTGCATGATAGATGCCCCAGACCGTACCAAAGAGGCCGATAAAAGGTGCGACTGCACCCGTTGAACCCAGAAAGGTTAGTCCCTTTTGCAGTTGTCCGGCGCAGCGATCAACACTAGTCTTGATCGAACGTGCCATCCATTCAGAATAATTCAAGGTTTGCAGTAATTCACGGCGACTCGACATTTGATTTTGATGGTGGGTCGAGGCGTTTGCGCCACCTTTAGCGATAAAGTAATAGGGGTTGATGGCGGGATCAGTAAAGCTATTAAGGCCATCATCGAATGAAGTGGCGCGCCAAAATTGTTCAGTTTGTAGTTTGACTTGCCGTAATTTACGCAAACTCCAGTAGCGCGATAACAAAATAACCCAAGTGATAATCGACAGAGCGATTAAAAGAACCGCCACAAAGCGTGTAATTGCATCGCCCTCAAGCCACAGATTTGCCATGCCAAATGCAGTATTCATAGTGTTAATTACTTTAAGTTAAATTTAATGAGTAAGTTAGTTGAAATTTTTACTGGAGCGCCATTCACTAAAAAAGGTTTAAAGCGATAACGCCGACCAATTTCAATTGCAGCGCGGTCTAAGCGTTGAAAAGTACTCGATTGCAATAAGGCTACTTCGTAGACTTCCCCGCTTTCGTTAATAATAAGTCGCACTACTACCGCACCTTGTTCGCCTGCTCGTTTAGAAAATGAGGGGTAATACGGATCAGCATCAGGTTGATATAAAACAACTAGTTTACCAATATCGGTCTGAATCGGCGTACCACTTGCCCCGCCACTAGAGGAGGGGGCCACAGCTGTATTTGAAATAGGTGATTCGCTAGCCTTGTTTTGTGGGGTGGGAGGAGGCTGTTCGACTTGTTTTGGCACTGGCGCTTCTGCAGTTTTAGGCTCAACTGGTTTTTTTGCTTGCTCTTCCTTTTTGGGTTTAGGTTGTGGAGCAGGTGGTTTAGGGGTATCGGCTTTAGTCGGCTCAGGGCTGACTAAATTAGCCATGACGCGAGTGTCATCAGGAGGAGCTTTTTTTTCGTAAGGGAATTCAAGGTAGGGCACAACAAAAAATAATACGTGCACCAACACCACAATTCCAATAATGATCCACTCATCGCGACTAATCAATAAGAAGCGGCGTCTAGATGAAGTATTAGGGGGGGTACTCATAGAAATCTGTTGACGAATCTCTTTGCTACTGAGGTAGCTGTTGCGCACTGACTTGGCGCAGTTGCAATGGAGATTGTAGAAGTTGTTTGCTCATTTTTAGCAGTTTATTGCTATCGCCCGTAGTGATAAAGGTAAGCGTGCCCAAGTTCGTATCATCGGATTGATTAGACTCATTTCGGTTTGGTATTTGCAATAACAATTGTCGCGCTAATTGTTTGATAACAGCATCACCTGTATCAATTAAATTAATTTCATTACCGATTATTTTACGAATTAATGGGCTTAAAAAGGGATAATGGGTGCAGCCTAAAACTAATGTATCAGCACCAGCTAAACGAATTGGTGTAAGGTGTTGCTCGAGCAAAGTTAAGGTAGCGACACTATCAATTTGACCAGATTCAATGAGCGGCACCAAGCCTGCACCAGCTTGCTTAATAAATTGACAATCTCCTGGTAAGGTCGCGAGTAGGGCGTTAAATTTATCGCTATTTAAGGTTGCTTGAGTAGCTAGTACTCCGACAATGCCATTTTGGGTTTGCATCGCCGCAGGTTTAATGCCTGGCTCGACACCAATAATCGGAATTTGCGGCAAAGTCAGTCGAATTTGTGCAATCGCTTCAGCAGTTGCGGTATTACAGGCAACTACAATCGCTTCACAGCCTTGCGCAACTAAATAGCGGCACAACTTAAGGCTGCGCAGCGCAATCCAATCGGTTGATTTTTCACCATAGGGCGCATTAGCTGAGTCGGCTAAATAAATAAAATTATGTTGGGGTAATTGTCTAAGTGCTTCATCTAAGATAGATAGCCCACCCACACCAGAATCGAATACGCCAATCAGCGCCACTGAAAATAATCTCTGTGCTCAGGGTTTAATGCGACTTGGCTGCATCATGCAGTTCGGTAATCGGAATTAAGCCGATACGGGTCTGCCAATGACGTGGGCCTGCCTGATGCATTGAAACCCCAGTTGAGTCAACAGCTACCGTCACGGGCATATCCTCTACATCGAACTCATAAATCGCCTCCATGCCTAGGTCTGCAAAGCCAACCACTTTTGCGTGTTTAATTGCCTTAGAGACCAAATAGGCTGCACCACCTACTGCCATTAAGTAAGCCGATTTATGTTTTTTAATCGCCTCAATCGCCACTGGCCCACGTTCCGCTTTACCAATCATCGCAATTAAGCCAGTTTGAGTAAGCATCATTTCGGTAAATTTATCCATCCGCGTTGAGGTTGTAGGACCAGCCGGACCAACTGCTTCATCGCGCACGGGATCGACAGGACCAACGTAATAAATGACTCGGTTTTTAAAATTCACCGGCAAAGGTTCGCCTTTTGCCAGCATATCTTGAATGCGTTTATGGGCCGCATCGCGACCCGTCAAAATTTTGCCATTGAGTAATAAGGTTTGACCTGGTTTCCAGCTCGCCACTTCTGTAGCGGTAAGGGTATCTAGATTAATGCGATTGGATTTTTCAATATCGGGTACCCATAAAACGTCTGGCCAATCAGAGAGGGCAGGCGCTTCTAAAATAGCTGGACCACTACCATCAAGATGAAAATGAATATGCCGAGTTGCTGCGCAATTGGGAATCATCGCTACCGGTAAAGATGCAGCATGGGTGGGGTACTCTAAAATTTTCACGTCAAGCACCGTGGTTAAACCTCCCAACCCTTGTGCACCGATACCTAAATTATTTACCTGCTTATAAATTTCAAGCCGTAATTCTTCAGTGCGGTTTTTGGGTCCACGAGCAATTAATTCTTGAATGTCAACCGGACCCATTAATGATTCTTTGGCTAAGACCATGGCTTTTTCAGGAGTTCCGCCAATACCAATGCCTAAGATACCTGGGGGGCACCAACCAGCGCCCATGGATGGCACTGTTTTTAATACCCAATCGACGATTGAGTCGGAGGGATTTAACATCACAAACTTCGCTTTGTTTTCTGAGCCGCCACCTTTAGCCGCGCAGGTGACCTCAACACCATCGCCCGGTACGATTTCATAATGGATAACAGCGGGGGTGTTATCGCCTGTATTTTTACGTTTACCTGCTGGGTCGCTGAGTACCGAAGCGCGCAAAGGATTGTCGGCATTCAAATAGGCTTGGCGTACGCCCTCATTAATCATGTCGCTAACGCTCATCGTGGCATCGGCCCATTGCACATTCATGCCTACTTTAATAAAGACGACCGCAATACCAGTATCTTGGCAAATCGGGCGTTTGCCGAGGGCGCACATCTTGCTATTGGTTAGAATTTGGGCAATTGCATCCTTAGCTGCTTCCCCTTTTTCCAGCTCATAAGCCCTGCCCATTGCCTGAATGAAGTCTTTGGGATGCAGGTAGGAAATGAACTGAAAGGCATCGGCAACGCTTTTAATCAGGTCGGCTTGCTTGATATTAGTCATGGTTTGGGGCCTAAATTGGGGTGGAATTTTTACTAATCACCTATTTTAAGGGTTTGCCATAGGGCAAATCTAAATTGATTTGAATTATCTTCGAAGGTCTATATAAGCCAGAAAGAAAGTCATTTTGCTTTATTTATACAATAGCTATTAATAGTACAAAAAATAGTACTAATTTCATCAGAGTTTTTTTAGGAGTAATGCAATTATGGCCGCACCAATGGAAGCAATGAGCAATGAAAGCCGTGTTTTTCACCCACCAGTCGATTTTGCCAAAAATGCGGCAATTTCTGGCATGGCTGCGTATCAGAAGTTATGTGCTGAGGCTGATGCAGATTACGAAGGATTTTGGGCTCGTTTAGCAAGAGAAAATTTGTATTGGAAAAAACCTTTTACTAAAGTACTTGATGAATCAAAAGTACCATTTTATAAATGGTTTGAAGATGGCTTAACCAACGCTTCTTATAATTGCCTCGATCGGAACATTGAAAAAGGCGATGGTAAAAAAACAGCGATTATTTTTGAAGCTGATGATAGTGCTGTTACAAATGTAAGTTATGAGGATTTACTCGGGCGAGTTTGCCAACTTGCCAATGCATTGCGCAAGATGGGAATTAAATCTGGCGATCGCGTCATTATTTATATGTCGATGTCTATCGAAGGCATCATTGCAATGCAAGCCTGCGCCCGAATTGGTGCAACTCACTCGGTAGTATTTGGTGGTTTCTCAGCAAAATCATTACAAGAGCGCATTGTCGATGTGGGCGCTGTCGCGGTGATCACTGCTGATGAGCAAATGCGTGGCGGTAAAGAGTTGCCTTTAAAAGTCATTGTTGACGAAGCACTGGCATTGGGTGATTGTGAAAAAGTAAAAAATGTCATTGTTTATAAACGCACTGGCAGAACCATTCCCATGCAGGCTGGGCGCGATACCTGGTTGCATGATGCGATGGCAGGTCAACCGACTACCTGCGAACCTGAATGGGTCAGTGCAGAACATCCCTTGTTTGTTCTCTATACCTCGGGCTCAACTGGTAAACCCAAAGGGGTTCAGCACTCTACAGGCGGTTATTTATTGTGGGCAATTCTCACAATGAAATGGACTTTTGATATTAAGCCGAATGATATTTTTTGGTGTACTGCTGATATTGGTTGGGTGACAGGCCATTCTTATATTACCTATGGCCCGTTAGCGGTAGGTGCTACTGAGATTGTGTTTGAGGGTGTCCCCACTTACCCCAATGCGGGCCGTTTTTGGGAAATGATTCAAAAACATAAAGTGAGTATTTTTTATACTGCCCCAACTGCTATTCGCTCTTTAATTAAAGCAGCAAGCGTGGATGATAAGGTTCATCCTAATAAATATAATTTATCTTCATTGCGATTATTGGGTTCTGTTGGTGAACCGATTAATCCTGAGGCGTGGATGTGGTACTACGAACAGGTTGGCAGTTCGCGTTGCCCGATTACCGACACTTTCTGGCAAACCGAAACAGGTGGTCATATGATTTCCCCCTTGCCAGGCGCAACGCCCATGGTGCCAGGTTCATGCACCTTGCCATTGCCGGGCATTATGGCCGCAATTGTTGATGAAGCAGGTCATGATGTACCCAATGGCCACGGTGGAATTTTGGTAGTAAAACGGCCATGGCCCGCAATGATTCGAACCATTTGGGGTGACCCCGATCGCTTTGTCAAAGCCTACTTCCCTGAAGAATTGGGTGGTACCTTGTATTTAGCTGGCGATGGGGCGATAAGACATAAAGAGACTACCTACTTCACTATTACAGGCCGGATTGATGACGTACTTAATGTCTCTGGCCACCGCATGGGTACGATGGAGATTGAATCTTGTTTAGTGGCTAATCCATTAGTTGCTGAAGCTGCAGTCGTAGGGCGGCCTGATGAAATGACGGGTGAGGCGATTTGCGCTTTTGTGGTGTTAAAAGGCGGCAGACCCACTGGCGATCAAGCCAAAATGATTGCAACTGAGCTACGTAATTGGGTTGGTAAGGAAATTGGCCCAATTGCAAAGCCAAAAGATGTACGCTTTGGCGATAATCTGCCTAAAACTCGCTCGGGCAAAATTATGCGCCGCTTACTTAGGGTGATTGCGAAGGGCGAGGAGATTACCCAAGATACCTCGACTTTAGAAAATCCCGCTATTTTGGATCAATTAAAAGAGCCGATATAAAGGCAGAAGATCAGGCAAGAAGTGCCATCCATTCTCTTGGGATTCCGATAAGCGTATAGAATTACGGGTTCCGGAGAGATGGATGAGCGGTTTAAGTCACACGCCTGGAAAGCGTGCGTAGGGTTAAACCTACCGCGGGTTCGAATCCCGCTCTCTCCGCCAATAGCCTATATAAATCAATAACTTACAAGTGATTTATATATAAAACTATCCAAACAACTACCCAAAAGAAAAGTCGTTAAGACTTTCTTTGGGCAAGTTGGAAAACAAAATTACGCGCTAAGGGCTACCCCGCTCATAAAGCGAATACCTTAGACCCTACCATACCCCCACCAGCCTTAATCGACCGCTTCACTAAGCCAGCCTATACATAGTATTTTGCTCAAGGGGGTACCCTCTAGTGAAGTTTCCAGACTGGGTGTAAGCGGATTTACAGTAACACTCCCCGTCAATGTTTCTAGTTCAAAAGGGGGTGGGCGGGTTTTTTTGATTTTAACTAGCTACATAAGCTCTGCTCCCACTAATTTCCTCAGTACTTCTGTGATTTCCTATAAATTTAATCCTGAAAGACTATTTAAGGGTTCCATGTTAAGATTTTTAAATTCCTAGTTCAGTACAGCCTAGAGCGGTCACACTGTAGGCTTGATAGATTGACCCAAGATGAGAGGGCAATGAGATGGCATCTACAGCTAAAGTCTCGAATTTATTGCTGCAAAATATCCCGCTTTTTTCCATGGTATCTGAGGCTACCTTATCTTTACTTGTACTTTCGACCATTAGGGAAAAATTTCCAAAAGGACACTCCATCATTACCGCTGGGGAGCACACTAATAATTTGTACATGTTGATTAGTGGCGAAGTAAAGATCTTCATGAATGACAAAAAGAAAAAAGAAATTCTTATTACTAAATTGAAAAAGGGTGATTTTTTTGGTCATATGGGTTTATTAGACAATAGTAGAGGATTAGCTTCAGTAACGACAACTGAAGACGCTGAAATATTATTTTTAAGTAAAATTGAATTTAATAAATGTCTTAAAAAGGATCCCAATTTAGTTTTAGAGTTGTTGCATACAACGGTTCATTATCTGCGGGCTGCAGACACTAAGATCAGTAGCCTTGCTTTGTTAAGCGTTTATGAACGTGTTATTAATTTTTTAATTAAGGCCGCCAAAATAGTTGACGATAAGCGAGCTTACGTAGATGAAGTATCAAGACAGGATATTGCAGAAGTTGTAGGCGCATCTAGAGAAATGGTTGGTAAGGTACTGACTAGCTTAGAGATGAAAGGAGTTATTCAAATACACGGGCGAGCAATCATTTTATGTCGGGGAATTGATTCTTTAGCAGAGGATAACAGTAGTAGCTCCATTCGTTTAAACAATTAGGTCGATTTATGGGCTTTTTCTCTACTTCACTTAAGCCATTTTTTCGGATAGTTTTTTACTCTTCAAAACGCCGGCGGGCTTTTAAGATGCAATTTTAGAACTAATGGACCGTCGAATTTTCTAACTCAAGGCTGACCGATTTGCAGGTGGAGGTCAGTGTGGTTGTACATAAAATGACTTTGTAAACATCGCTGGCAGGAGATCTTTCAGTGATAAATGTGGTCAAAAAAAAATTGCAATCCTGTTTCTAGTTTTTAAGATTTTTTTTGCGCACACATCCTAAAATGACATATTCCAATGGACGTGGCGCTAAATTGTCAGTAGTTCAAAGGTATTATCAAAAACTCCGATTAATAATTAATTCAGCGTTGATTACGCTAATCCGCTGGATAGACAAAAGAGGGGACAAAAGCTTCCCCTCTATTTTTATATACCTATTCTGCCATTGAAAAAATTGTGTTTTTTTCTCATTGTCAACTTCTAATCTCCATATCGAACCATCGGATGATGTAAGGGACCACCAATAATTCATCTCTGATCCCTTAAGCGTTAAATAGCCTGATAAATGAACCTCTTCAATATTGGCCTCCATTACCGTGCCATTAAAGTTTTGAGTCCCCATTGACTTATGGCCTATAACATTATTTATACAGCCTAATAGGAAAAAATTAAGGCCGAGAATCAAGAAAAAAAGGGAGGCAAATTGTTTCATTTAACCAACACAACTAAATTAGTATGCGGTGGAACGATAACTCCAGAGCGGACATAGTTTGCTTTTCCAGATGCAACCGTATCCATCGTAAATGAATGGCTGGTACTTGGAAAAACTCCTTGGTATATATAAGATGATGATGCATAAGGTAACGTGCTAGAAGATAAGTCGAAGGGTTGTAAAGCATAACCATCGCTAGATTTTGCTGGGTAACCGAACCCACTTGGTATGTTTGTAGCAGGAAGCGTACCAAAAATCGTGGCCCCGAATCGACCATAGGCCTGTTGAAAACCTGTGCCACCATTGTTTTTAATTAACGCATCCAAACAGGTATAACTTGACGATCCGCAATTTGTAATTAATTGCTTAAAAATTCCTAGTCCGTAATGGCGATTTAGATAAGCTCCAAAAGCTCCGCCGAGTGAATAAGAGTTCCAAGAAAATGACCAGTCGTCATAACTTATTACAGCACCACTGTTAAGGTAACCAGAAATTCTACTTGTTAAAATATTACTATAGCCATTTACGACTGTCGGAACAATAATATCTTCTGACATCATCGCCGATGTTTCTTCGAGCCAGGTGTCATGGTAAACACCTCGGACAACAGCTCGCTGATAAAAGTTAATCATATGAGTAGCCTCATGTATCAGGGTAGATAAAGCGTAATTAATAGAGTTAGCAACTTGCAGAGAGTTAATAAAAAATACTAGGGCTTCATTAGAGGTCGCATATGATGATCTTTTATAGTTGTTTCCTCCCCAGAAATAACCCGCCCACCCAGCTGATGCACCAGGATTAATCGTAACAATATTGATATCTTGTAGCGAAGAGTCAGAAATAAGGCTGCTGTAATTGCTGCTACCCCAAAAGTCTCCAAGTAGTTTATTTAAGCGGTCAAAACCACCATCAACTCCACATACAGTACTTTTAAATGATGCCACACGTGCATCAGTCATATACCCACTGCTGATGGAGTTAGCATCGACCCAAATAACTACATTTCTTCCGTTGGGTGTAGAGCATAGGCCCCTAACAGTGGTCGAAAAGGTACCCCCACTAATTTCATCTTTCCATACTTTTGAGGTAAATAAGGCTGGTGTTTGTGAAGGAGTCGAACTAGCAAATTGCCGGCTTGCACTGGAGGAAATCTTGGGTGAGTTTCTTAGGCTTAAACTAGCTTGAATATTTTTTTTAAGGATTATATCGTGAGTATCATCGAGAATCTTTTGCTTTGATTGAGAATCAGACAAAGCAGGTTTGGTAGTGCTGGTATTTGGAGCTATGAATTCGTTGATGTTGTAAAGCGTACCCACGCTTGGTATCGTTGAGTTTGAAGAAGAGCCATTTGAAAATGTTAAAAGTACCTTTTTGTTTGCCGAAAGTCCATTTATTGCAATATTGACAGATGCTGCGCTAGCAGTGGTATTACTATAGCCCCACACTCCAATGCCATCACTATAGTTGTTTGCATTAGATGATCCACAATTCGCACCTGTGCAATCGACTATTAGGTCGCTGACAACATTAGGGATGGTAACCGGTGTTGAGGTACCTCCACCTCCACCTCCACCTCCACCTCCACCTCCACCTCCACCTCCTCCACCTACAGGCGGTGAAGGTGGCAGAACTACAACAACGCCGTTGCCAGGATCGCTCACAATATCTCCCGAGGCTCCTGGACTAGGAGGTGTGCTTCCAGGGGTACTCGCTGTGCTAGACGTTCCACTGCCAGAGCTGGCGCCACCGCCGTCACCGCCACCCCCACCCCCACATGAAATAAGAGTCAAGGGGATTAATGCTAAAGCCATGCAGGCGGCTAATTTATTAATTCTGCGAATATTATTTCGCAGCCATATTACCAAACCCGATAAATAAAATAAGGTCCACGGGGTTATGAAATGTTCTTTTGTGACAACGCTACTAAAGAATTTATAATTACTCATAGTTGACTCCTTAAAGGTCATTTTCTTAAATCGAATTTAAGATGACCTTGATAGGCGAGTCAAAATGATTGTTTCTAATTTCGGTCATATTACCGAAATTAGTTATAAATCATATGTTTGTTTCTAATTTCGGTAATATGACCGAAATTAGATATAAATCTAACAGCAAAGTTGCCCAAAGGTTAGGCTAACAGGGTGTTGCCTTGCATCTAAAACTAATCCAATTAGTACCCTAATTTGCAACCAATTTCAGCCCAACATCTTTTTAATATAGTCCGCTAGTAAAAGATAACCTGATCATTTGGGTGGATTAAAGTTAAATACAAATGGCGGATCAGTTTTAGATGTAAATTAACAGTCAATTAATCGAGTTTCTCCAAGCCTCGATTTTTTGAATAAAAAAATTATTGATTACCAGGTGAATCAATATCAAGAAAAACTGCGCAGTCGAATTACACTTTACCTACCATTATTAATAGTACGGAATTTATGAATCAGATGTCACGATTTCTGCGCCAAGATACGATTACTAATTCAGCTGCTAAAGAAGATTTTAGAATTACTTTAATTGCCAGTATCAGTCGAATTTTATCTACCGCGCTTATCGCTTAGATTAATAATTTGCATCCCTCAACTTCGAAGAAGTTTTACCCTCCCATTAATTTTTTTTTGGATTGTTACTTAAAATTTACTGTAATAAGCCAGTCTCAGAGGTGAGTTGATTAAGACTTAAAAAACGCGATTTTTTTTGACCGCGGCAGGCGCTTGAGGGCTATCTCTGCTTTTGAGGCGCTGGAGCGGTCGGGATGTGGTTGGCTGGCGAGCAAAATCACGGGTCTACGGGATCGGGTGTACCGAGCACCAAGCCCTAAATTATGGGCCTCTAAGCGATGATCAAGGCGATTGGTGATGCCAGCATAGTAGGTTTCATCGCTACACTCTAAGAGGTAGACAAACCAAGAAAAATGGGTAGTTTTAGGCATATTTCAGCTTGCAATTAGGTGATTTGCCCTTATATTCTCATATGATATTAATTTTTGTAGCTTTAAGGTAAATCATGAGAATCGATAAATTAACCAGTAAATTTCAGGAGGCGCTAAACGAGGCGCAAAGCATTGCTTTATCTAAAGACAATCAATACATTGAGCCAGCGCATTTGCTCATGGCCATGTTGCGCGAGCGAGATGGCGCAGCAAGAAGCTTATTAACCCGCGCTGGAGTCAATGTTGCCGGATTAGAAAAAGCGACTCAAAAAGTCATTGATGGTTTTCCTGAGGTACAGGGAACCAATGGCGAAATTCAGGTTGGCCGTGATTTATCGGGCTGGCTTAATCTCGCCGAAAAAGAAGCCAACAAGCGCGGCGATCAATTTATTGCTGGCGAACTTTTTTTATTGGTGATTGCTGATGATAAGGGTGCGCTAGGCAAAGCTGCTCGCGAAAATGGTTTAACCCGTAAAGCCTTAGAAGCTGCAATTGATGTGGTCCGAGGAGGAGAGTCTGTGAATAGTGCCGATGCTGAAGGACAACGCGAAGCCTTAAAAAAATATACTTTAGATTTAACTGAGCGGGCGCGTCTTGGCAAACTCGACCCTGTAATTGGGCGGGATGATGAGATTCGCCGCACGATTCAAATTTTGCAGCGCCGGGGTAAAAATAATCCCGTCTTAATTGGTGAGCCAGGGGTTGGCAAGACCGCTATTGTTGAAGGTTTGGCACAACGCATTGTTAATGGTGAAGTGCCAGAAACTTTAAAAAACAAACGGGTTTTAGTATTAGATATGGCCCTTCTATTAGCAGGCGCTAAATACCGTGGCGAATTTGAAGAGCGTTTAAAGGCTGTGCTGAACGATGTTGCCAAGGATGAAGGTAATACCATTATCTTTATCGACGAAATTCATACGATGGTAGGAGCAGGCAAGGCCGACGGGGCAATGGATGCAGGCAATATGCTTAAGCCTGCATTAGCGCGCGGTGAATTGCATTGCATTGGTGCAACCACCCTCGATGAATATCGTAAGTACATTGAGAAAGATGCTGCATTAGAGCGACGCTTCCAAAAAGTGATGGTGGATGAGCCGAGTGTTGAGGCGACGATTGCGATTTTGCGTGGTTTACAAGAGCGCTATGAATTACATCATGGCATTGAAATTACCGATCCAGCAATTGTTGCTGCAGCCGAGTTGTCACATCGTTATATTACCGATCGTTTCTTGCCGGATAAGGCTATCGATTTAATCGATGAGGCAGGCTCCCGTATTCGTATGGAAATCGACTCTAAACCAGAGGTGATGGATAAATTAGAGCGCCGCCTCATTCAGCTCAAAATTGAACGCGAAGCAGTGAAGAAAGAGAAAGATGAGGCATCAAAAAAACGCTTAGATCTGATTGAGGAAGAAATCAAGCGTTTGGGCGCTGAATATGCCGATTTAGAAGAAATCTGGAAAGCGGAAAAGGGCGCAGTATTAGGCGCCGCTACCTTGAAAGAGGAAATTGAAAAGGTTAAAGCGGAAATTACCAAGTTGCAGCGTGAAGGTAAATTAGAGCAAGTAGCCGAGCTGCAGTACGGCAAATTACCTGAGTTAGAGCAGAAGTTAAAGTCTGCTGCGGCAGCAGAGGCTAAAGGTGATAAAGATGGCGTAGTTAAAAATAAACTCTTACGCACTCAGGTTGGAGCCGAAGAAATTGCTGAAGTCGTATCGCGTGCTACTGGCATCCCAGTGTCAAAAATGATGCAAGGTGAGCGCGATAAATTATTAAAAATGGAAGAGTTGTTGCATAAGCGCGTCGTGGGCCAAGAAGAGGCGATACGGGCTGTCTCTGATGCTATTCGTCGTTCACGTGCTGGTTTATCAGAAGAGAATAGGCCTTATGGGTCATTTTTATTTTTAGGCCCAACGGGCGTAGGTAAAACCGAACTCTGTAAAGCACTTGCTGGTTTCTTGTTTGATAGTGAAGATCATTTAATTCGTATTGATATGAGTGAGTTCATGGAAAAACATAGCGTGGCACGCTTAATTGGTGCACCTCCTGGCTATGTGGGTTACGAAGAGGGTGGCTACCTTACCGAGCAAGTAAGACGCAAACCCTATAGTGTGATTTTGTTTGATGAAATTGAGAAAGCTCACCCTGATGTATTCAATGTACTTTTACAGGTATTAGATGATGGCCGTTTAACTGATGGGCAAGGCAGAACAGTAGACTTTAAAAATACCGTGATTGTGATGACGAGTAATATTGGCTCGCATTTAATTCAATCGATGTCGAGCGAAGGCAAGAAACAGGCAGCTATCAAAGAAGCTGTCTTCGGTGAATTAAAAAATCATTTTCGTCCTGAGTTTTTGAATCGGATTGACGAAATTGTGGTGTTCCATGGGCTTGATAAAAAGAATATCGCTTCAATTGCGAAGATTCTCTTAAAAAACCTAGCGGGTCGTTTAGCTAAGGTGGATATGCAGCTTGAAGTGAGTGATGCTGCTTTAGATAAGATTGCTGAAGTGGGCTTCGATCCCGTCTTTGGTGCGCGACCTTTAAAGCGGGCCATTCAACAATACATTGAGAACCCAGTTTCTAAAATGATTCTGGAAGGCACCTTTGGACCGAAGGACATAGTGCCAGTTGACGTGGATAAAAAGGGTGAATTTAGCTTTAAGCGGCAAGTGCATTAAGCTTGAGGGCTCCATTCCACGATGTGGAATGGCATTTCCCTGGCTAAAACGGGACGCACTAATCCCGTAGGAATCTATTTCAAGCACTGAATTATCATTTCATATAGTGAATTATTACCTATAAGTTATTGATAATATTAAATTAATTATTTTTCATTTCGGTTGTTATATCGCTTGCAACTTCGCTCGTAGTCTTTACACTCTTATATAAGACATAAGACTGATTTTATTTAACCAAGGAGAGCATGATGAGTGCACGCAAAGAACAGGCAGCAGCAATTCAAAAAGATTGGGATACCAACCCACGCTGGCAGGGCATTAAGCGTGGGTATACCGCTGATGATGTAGTGCGTTTACGTGGCTCACTCAAAATTGAACACACCCTCGCGAAGACTGGTGCTGAGAAATTATGGAATCTAGTTAATAACGAAGCGTATATCAGCACTTTGGGGGCATTAACCGGCGGACAGGCCATGCAACAAGTGAAGGCCGGTATTAAAGCGATTTACCTATCGGGTTGGCAAGTAGCAGCCGACAATAATTCGTATGCGGCAATGTATCCAGACCAATCTTTATACCCAGTCGACTCTGTGCCAAAAGTTGTAGAACGCATTAATAATACCTTTGAGCGTGCTGATCAGATTCAGTGGTCAAAGGGCATTAATCCTGGTGACCCGGGATATATCGATTACTATGCGCCGATCGTAGCAGACGCTGAGGCTGGTTTTGGCGGCGTATTAAATGCATATGAATTAAGCAAGGCTTTAATTAAGAGTGGTGCAGCTGCAGTGCATTTTGAAGATCAATTATCTTCAGTGAAGAAGTGTGGTCACTTGGGTGGAAAAGTATTATTGCCTACCCAAGAATCAGTACAGAAACTGATTTCAGCACGCTTGGCAGCCGATGTGATGGGTACCCCGACAATTATTTTGGCCCGTACTGATGCCGAAGCAGCCGACTTAATTACTTCAGACTACGATGCAAATGATAAGCCCTTCCTTACCGGTGAACGCACTCCTGAAGGCTTTTATAAAACCCGTAAAGGGTTGGATCAAGCAATATCAAGAGGTTTAGCTTACGCTGCCTATGCCGACATGGTGTGGTGTGAAACTGGTACGCCTGATTTGGATTTTGCCCGTAAGTTTGCTGAAGCAGTACGCGCTAAATTCCCCGGAAAAATGTTGGCTTATAACTGTTCGCCTTCATTTAACTGGAAAAAGAATTTAGATGATGCAACGATTGCAAAGTTCCAGCGTGAATTAGGCGCAATGGGTTACAAGTACCAATTTATCACCTTAGCTGGTATTCATTCGATGTGGTACAACATGTTTGACTTAGCACAAGACTATGCTGCACGCGGTATGACGGCTTATGTTGAAAAAGTGCAAGAGCCAGAATTTGCTGCACGTGAGCGGGGTTATACCTTCGTCTCACATCAGCAAGAAGTTGGTACAGGTTATTTTGATGATGTAACGACTGTCATTCAGGGTGGAAAATCTTCAGTAACGGCTTTAACGGGATCAACCGAAGAAGAGCAATTCCACTAAATTTAGCTTCCTAAAGTAAGCGCTAAACCGTAAAAGCGCCTAAAGGCGTTGTGATGGCGCTCAAGAAACCTTACAAGGGTGACTTGAGCGCCTTTTTCTATTACATTCTTAGGTATGGCTAATTGCGTATTGTGCGAAGACGAAGGCGGCATCGTTATCTGGAGCGGTGATGATTGTCGCGTAGTGCAAGTGGTTGACCCGGACTTGCCTGGTTTATGCCGAGTAATCTGGAATCGGCATGTTGCGGAAATGACTGAACTTAGTTATTCTGAGCGTGAAATTTTCATGACAATCGTATTTGCAGTTGAAGAAGCAATACGCCATGTGATGCAGCCTACTAAAATCAATTTAGCTTCATTGGGAAATCAAGTGCCTCATCTGCATTGGCATATTATTCCGCGTTACGAGGATGACCCATTTTTCCCTGAATCGATTTGGTCGCAACGTAAACGGGGCGAAAAAAATACTCTAGGCATTGCTCGACAACAGTTAGCTTTAAAACTTCCCCAGATCATTCGGGAAACCATTGCTAATTTACATTAGCACTTACATTGTCAACTTAGCCCTCAGCGAGTAGTTGTTTAGCGATTGCCTTGGCAAATTCCAGTGCATGAGGGTTGTCGCCATGGATACACAGCGTGTCTGCTTGTAAGTGAATAGTGGTGCCATCGATCGTTTGCACGGTTCCTTGGTGGGCCATAGCGATAGCTTGTGCCAGGGCTTCAGCTTCATCTGTAAGAAGCGCTCGAGGATTGGTACGAGGCACCAATAAGCCGCTGGCCAAATAACGCCGATCGGCAAAGACCTCTTGCCATATAGGCACTTTAAATTCTGCGGCAGCCTGTACAAAACAGCTTGATGCTAAGCCGTACAAGATGATATCGTCGCCAAGATCGTGGATAGCTCGAGCAATACCGCGCGCCAATTCAATATCTTTAACGGCCTGATTATATAAAGCACCATGGGGCTTAACATGATGTAATTTCGCGCCCGCAGCATGAGTGAATGCCTGCAAAGCACCAGCTTGGTACATGACAAAATCGTATGCATCTTCAGCAGTAATGACCATTTCTCGTCGCCCAAAACCATTTAAGTCTGGCAAGCCCGGATGAGCGCCAATGTGGACATTTTTGGCCACCGCCGCAGTAACTAAGTTACGCATTCTGCGGGCATCGCCAGCATGCCAGCCACAGGCAATATTGGTCGAGCTAATATAGTCGAGCAACTCGAGATCATTGCCCATATCCCATACGCCATAGCCTTCACCCATATCGCTATTCAGATCAATCTGTTGGTTCATTGTGTTTGCCTCCAAGGGCTATTTGAATTGCGGTAATCGTAGTTTGTAGCTCGTTATCAGCTTGTAAGTTTATTGCATCTGCTTCGTTTAACGTAACTTGATTGAAACGAATCTGCTGTCCAGGCTTTAACTGAGCTAATTTGGTCTGAGCGCTGCGAATCACTTCGGCTAGGCGCGGATAACCGCCAGTCGTTTGGTGCTCAGCCATCATGATGATGGGCTCACCAGAAGCAGGTAATTGAACTGTGCCAAGCATCATACCTTGCGATGCAATTTCTAGAAAAGGGGTTTTTAATGCAAAGTCACCTTGAAGGCGCATGCCCATGCGGTTGCTTTGCGGAGAAATAGTCCAGATGGTTTGCCAGAAAAGCGCTTGCTCTTTTTTATTCAATTGCTGAAGGTGCAAGCCTGGTAGGGCATCAATTAATTCAATTTTCTTATTAGCTAAATAAGGGGAGTTGATCGACCATTTAGGATATCGCTTGTTATCTGGTAACTTATATAACTCTTCTAAAACAGGCCCAATAACTGCATTTGTAGGCTTGCTTAGCACTAAGCTGCTACCTTTTTGCAGACGTTTGGTACCAATATCAGCGCTTAAGTAGGCCCCCTTTCGGCCAAGAATAGTTGGAGTATCGATGCCGCCACGAATGGCTAAGATCAGGCGATAGCCAGCTTGAATTTCAGCAAATTCGACACTTGAGCCCGCTGCAACCCAAACAGGGCGGTTACCAGGTGTCAGTTGGCCATTAATTTTTACTACACAAATACCGCCAACCCAAGCGATGAGGGCTTCAGTATGAAAAATAATACGAGGCCCAATTGAAGTAATTTCAAGTGCAGCTGTATCAGTGCTATTTCCTACTAAGGCATTGGCCAAATGCAGGGCAGCTTGGTCAGCGGCTCCACTCGGGCTTACTGCACAATGCATGAGGCCATAGCGTGGCAAATCTTGAATACTAGTAAGCGTACCCGCATAAATAATTTCTATATCGGGATTTAGTTGCTGATGATGTATAGCCGCCAAATTTTCAGTAGCTGCAGCCCTATTCACTGCTTCAATTTCCGTTAATTCAGCAAAGGTAATTTCTATAATTTGGATATGATCACCAGGCATAAACAGGCCAGGCGGCTTACGGTTAATATCAAATAGGCGGTCTGGGCATTTGCCAATTAAATTCCAACCACCAGGAGTTGACTGAGGATAGATCGCAGTTTGTAAACCGGCGATAGCTACAGACCCAGCCGGCACTTGAGAGCGCGGCGATTTTAAGCGAGGTAATTTAAGCCGTGGATTTAAGCCGCTGCAATAAGCAAAACCGGGCATAAAGCCCACAATATCAACTGTAAAATCTGAGCTCTTATGTAGGTCAATTAACTGGCGTGTAGATAATTTTAATTGCGCGGCAGTAGCCTCAAGATCGGGCGCAACTCGAGCGTCATAACAAATATGTATTAGATGGACTTGTTGCTGAGTTTGTACTGGGTTTTCAAGTGATGGTAAAAAATCTTGCAGTAAGTGATCGATTGCAATTTTGGCAAGCTCACGCACTTTTGCAGCATCGCGCCCCTTAAAGTTTAAGCTGATGAGGAGACTATCAATGCCGGGGGTAATATCTAAGGCCCATTCAGGATAGTTTGCAAAGAGTAAGTTGGTAAGTGCATGCACGGTTTTAATTGGCAAGCTGGTGTGTGAGCAATCAATTAAAAGACAGCTGTCGCCTAAATCTTGGGAGTTAATTATTGAATCAGCCTTAGCTAATTGATTATTTTTCACGATCATAATTTTCTAAATTATGGCACTAAAAAATAACAGACAATTGCGCTATTTAATTTCTTTTTGCATTACTTGATCGGGTAACCAAGTAACCAATTCAGGCCAGATGGTAATTAAGGCCACCGCAACCACCATCATCATGAAAAAAGGAAATGAAACTTTGGCAATATAATTACTATCTTTACCTGTCATACTTTGTAAGACAAAGAGATTAAAACCTACCGGAGGAGTTACCTCAGCAATTTCTACCAAAAGCACAATAAAAATACCAAACCAGACTAAATCAAACCCAGCTAGTTGCACCATCGGTAATACTGTAACCGTAGTAAGAGCAATCATCGAGATGCCATCAAGTGCAGTGCCTAACAAAATATAAATCACGGTTAGCACTGCAATTAACGCCCAGGGGCTTAAGTGTAGGCTAGCAACCCATTCTGCTAGACCGCGAGGGATGCCGGTATAACTCATCACGATCGATAAAAATGAGGTTGCGCCCAATACAAACATAATCATTGCGGTTAAGCGGGTTGCAGATAACAAACTATCCCAAAAATTTTTCCAAGTTAAGCTTTTACCAATTGCTGCCAAAATCAGTGATCCTACTACCCCATATGCAGCAGCTTCAGTGGCTGTTGCGTAGCCCATTAACATAACCCAAGTAATAAAAACAATTAGTGCAGTACAAGGTAAAAGCTGGCCGATTGAATGGATGCGTTGTCGCAAAGAATATTTTTCAGCTTTAGGGGTTTTAGTGGGGTTAAGCAAAGCCCAAACGATAATGTAACTAGAAAATAAGAGCATCAAAATCGCTGCAGGAATAAAACCTGCCAAAAAGATGCGAATGATAGATTGATCTGCTGCGACAGCATAGACCACCATGATGATTGAGGGGGGAATTAAAATACCGAGTGTGCCTGCGCATGATAGCGAGCCTAAGGTAATTTTGGGGTCATAACCACGCTTGGTTAACTCGGGCAATGCCGATTTAGCAATCGTCGCACAAGTTGCTGCCGATGAACCTGATACCGAACCGAAAATGCCGCATCCGATAATATTGACATGCATGAGTCTGCCAGGTAGCCAATTAAGCCAGGGCGCTAAGCCAGTAAACATTTGCTCTGAGAGCTTAGTACGAAATAAAATTTCACCCATCCAAACAAATAAAGGTAGGGCGGCAAGAGTATAGGAGGAGCTTGAATTCCACCAGGCATTGGCTAAATTAATCATTGTGTCTTTGTTGGAGAAAAGCCCTAGGCCAATCCATGCAGTAATAGCGACGCCTGCAGGAATCCAAATACCCATGATCAGCAAAATCGTCATGAGCACAAGCAAGATGAGGGCAATGGTGACAATGCTCACAAGGTTTCTCCAAAGTCACCGGCTGCTAAGCGCTCTTCTTGGAGCGCTTGATAGCGTGGCTTCTGATGTCGCAGAACACGGATTAACTCATCAATT
This sequence comes from Polynucleobacter meluiroseus, assembly GCA_945878885.1. Classification (GTDB taxonomy): domain Bacteria; phylum Pseudomonadota; class Gammaproteobacteria; order Burkholderiales; family Burkholderiaceae; genus Polynucleobacter; species Polynucleobacter meluiroseus_C. The sequence continues at coordinate 19,929 of CAMCUP010000014.1, forward strand.
ACGGCAAGCGTAAAAATGAGACAACCGATTGCCACAAAAATTTGTGGAATCCACAATGGCACCACAATTTGACCTGGTGATACATCACCAAAGTCCCAGCTTTGATAAGTAAATAAAGTAAATGCACTAAGTGCAAAGAGACAAAATCCTAATAAGAAGAGTAGAGAGATCCACTCCATGCGCCAACGCCAAAGAGGGTTAAGGCGATTAAGGACAATTTCGACGCGCACAATGCCGCCATGCTGAAAGGTTTGCGCCAGAATGAGAAAGGCAGAGGCGGCGCAGAGCCAAGCAATGAGATCGTCGGCGCCACGCAAATTAAGGCCGAATTCGCGTGACAGTGACATCGCCATCATTAATGCGCCAACAGTCAAAATACACAAAGCCGCCAAGATGGCGGCTCCGTTAATAATTACATCAAGTAAGCGACCCAATTGAGTTCGTCTAGACTCCGTCATACTAAATCGGGCTCGCTAAGTAAATTATTTTTTAAAGGCGGTAATAATTTTTTGCCCTTCTTCACCTGCTGACCTAATCCATTCGGCCACCATAATGCGTCCGACACGATCTAAATCATTTTTAAGTGCAGGAGATGGTGGCCCAACCGTCATGCCATTTTTAGCCAAGATTTCTTTGTCGCTCTTGTTCTTTTTTTCTGAAACTTCCCAGCCGCGTTTTTGTGCCTCAGCACTTAATTTAACCAGAATCGCTTGAGTAGGTTTGTCTAAAGAGTCAAAATCTTTTTGATTGACCATTAGGATATTGTTTGGCAACCATGCATCAATCTCATAGTAGTACTTCAAGCTTTCCCAGACCTTAATATCAACCCCTGTTGAGCCAGAGGTCATCATGGCATTGACGGTACCCGTTGCTAATGCTTGGGCTAAGTCTGCAACCTGCACAGTAATGGGTTGTGCGCCTACTAATTCAGCGATCTTAGATGTAGCTGGGTTATAAGCGCGCCATTTTAGGCCTTTAAGATCAGCCCCAGAAGTAATGGGGTTTTTAGAGTAAAGACCTTGAGGTGGCCAAGGTACAGCATATAAAACCTTGATGCCTTGTTTTTGTAGAGCCTTTTCAATGGGTTCTTTTGATAGGGCCCAAAGTTTGGCAGCTTCTTTATAGCTAGTTGCTAAAAATGGAATTGAGTCAACGCCAAAAATCGGATTTTCATTGGCCAAAGAAGAAACTAGTAATTCGCCCATTTGGGCTTGACCAGTCTGTACTGCACGTTTGATGCCATTAGCAGGAAAGAGGGAGCCGTTAGGATGAACCACAATTTTTAGTTTGCCATTAGTCGCTTTTTCAATATCAGCTGCTAAAGTTTGTAAATTTTGGGTATGAAAATTACTCACAGGATAGGCGCTAGCTAAATCCCATTTAGTTTGCGCATGAGCTAAACCCAAGGCGATGGCAAATAGGAATGCCAAGATTGCTTTGAAAATAATGTGCAACGATTTCATGATGTTGATCTCCTCTGCCGGCATCTCGATTGAGCCGTGATCCAAAATAGTAACATTTTCGTCAAGCCAGCTTGGTAAATCCGATGCACCAGATTAGGGTTAGCGAGAAATCTTTTAAAGTAGGCGCTGTAGGGCCAATGAATATGCTTGGGCATCAGGGTTTCCACCAAGGCGTTGGGCCTCCCACATCACTTGGCCAAGGCATTCCATGATTTGGTGTTGAGCCTCATGTTCTGAGCCTAATTTTTGTGCCAAGCGCTGATGAATTAAGCGAATACCGGGCGGCTGATCAATGGAGATTTGCTCGCTAATCGATAAATGCATAGAGAGATGCAAAAAAGGATTGGTTACACCTCCCTCAGGTGTGTAGTCTTGTTGGATAGCTTCTTCACTATTATTTAAAAGAGCATGGTATTCATGATGTTGTTCGATCCATTGTGCAGCTAATGTCTCTAAGGGCGTCAAGATTTGGCCTTGAGTCTGTTTTTGCCAAGTCTCACAGAAAAAGCGTCTTACTTCTTCTCGGCTAGGATTAAAGAGCGCCACGTATTTTCCCCTGGTTAGTTTTGTGATTAAATTGACAAACAGGTTCGACTAAGCAATGGGCACAATCGGGATTACGAGCCTTGCAAATATAGCGACCATGCAGAATTAGCCAATGATGGGCATCGAGCAAAAATTCTTTTGGTACTCGTTTTAATAACTGCTGTTCAACTACCAGCACGTCTTTACCGAGTGCTAATCCAGTGCGGTTAGCTACTCGAAATATATGAGTATCAACTGCAATGGTAGGCTCACCAAAGGCGGTATTCAAAATAACATTTGCAGTTTTTCTGCCCACCCCAGGCAAGGCCTCAAGCTCTGCACGGGTTCGTGGCACTTCGCCAGCGTGCCGCTCAAGCAGAAGTTGGCAAGTGGCTTGTAAGTGCTTGCCTTTCATGCGAAATAAGCCAATGTGCTGAATGTAAGGCTTTACTCTGGCTTCGCCCAAGGCTAATATTGCTTGCGGGGTGTTGGCAACGGTAAATAATTGACGGGTCCCTTTATTAACGGCAATGTCAGTGGCTTGTGCCGATAACATTACCGCTACTAAGAGTTCAAAAGGCGAGCTATATTCCAGCTCAGTTTCGGGATGGGAGTTATTGGTTTGTAATTGGCGAAAGAATGTTTCCCGCTGTGCTAAATTCATCATTTCGTATTAGTGGCCATTTTTTTGTTGTTGTGCGCGTGCAATAGCAGCAGCAATAATGGCACGTTTTCGTTCAATTTCACTAAGCTCTTCACTTGAGCGTGCATTACTTAGATCTAATTCAGCTAATTTTGCTTGCGCCTTTAATGTGAGTCGTGCTTGATTATCATTTTGCTCGCGCAGTAAACGCACCTCTCTTTGCTGGTAGCGGGTTCGCGCTAGATCTGCCAGAGGTTGCGACCAGGCATCCCAGCCAGTGCGATCACCCGTGACATCAAACATACTGATGCAGTCTACTGGGCAGGGCGGAATACATAAGTCACAGCCGGTACACCATTCTGTGAGTACAACATGCATTTGTTTTGAAGCCCCAACTATGGCATCAACTGGACAAGCTTGAATGCATAAAGTACAGCCAATACATTGCTCGGGGTGAATAAAAGCCACACCACGCGGCCGCTCTTTACCATTAACTGGGTTTAAATTAAGCTGCGGAATAACCGCTTCAGCTTGAGCGCTTTCCAAGATACGCGTTAGACGTTGAATCCCATCAGTACCGCCTGGAGGGCATTGATTGGGTAATGCCTCTCGCTTAGCCATAGCTTCTGCATAACCACGACAATTTGGGTAGCTGCATTTTGTACATTGCGTTTGTGGCAATGCATTTTCTAAAATTGCTGCCAGCTCTACTTCATTCATGGCGAGACAAAGGTGTGCAATTTAGGTTGATTTAGCAGCAGCTTTACTAGTGCGTGGGCGCTTAGTGGCGCTAGTATTTTCATGAGCTCGAATAAAAGCCTGAATGCGTGGGTAAACCTTTTCACGCCAGCGACGTCCAGAAAAAATTCCATAGTGACCCGCACCAGACACTTCGTAGTGATCTTTTTGCTCTGCCGGAATACTTTTGCATAATTTATGCGCTGCACGAGTTTGACCGCTACCAGAAATATCATCTAACTCGCCCTCAATCGTAAATAGGGCTGTAGACTTAATATCTTCAGGCTTTACCAGCTCTCCAGCAACTTCCCAAGTGCCATTGGGTAAGGCAAAGTCTTGAAAAACAGTCTTAATGGTATCTAGATAATACTTGGCATCCATATCTAAGACCGCGTTATATTCATCATAGAATTTAATATGTTGCTTCGCATCTAGTTCATCACCACGTACTAAGTTTTGGAAATAATCCCAATGGGATTGCAAATGATTTTGTGGATTCATCGCAATAAAGCCAGAGTGCTGCAGGAAGCCTGGATAAACACTGCGGCCAACGCCAAGATGGGGTGGCGGAACTTTATAAATTACATGACTTTTAAACCATTCATACGATTTTTTATCGGCTAATGAGTTCACCGCAGTGGGTGACTTACGAGCATCGATTGGTCCGCCCATCATAATCATCGATAGAGGTATTGTCTCGCCCCGAGAGGCCATTAAAGATATTGCCGCTAAAGTTGGTACAGTTGGTTGGCAGACTGAAATAACATGTAAATTAGCAACGCCAATAGCGCGCATAAAGTCTTGCAAGTAATGGACATAATCATCCAAGCCAAATTCACCTTCACTTAATGGCACTTGGCGGGCATCGACCCAATCGGTGATAAAAACATTATGGTCTTGCAATAAAGTAGCTACGGTGTCGCGCAATAAGGTGGAGTGGTGACCAGATAAAGGGGCCACTAATAAAATAGTAGGGTCATTTTTCATTTGATTGATTACAGCTGCATCATCTGAATAACGTTTAAAGTGAATTAACTTACAGAATGGTTTTTCTAGCTTGATAGATTCGAAAACGACCACTTCACTGCCGTAGGCGCGTATAGCGCGAATACCAAATTCAGGCTTTTTATATTCTTTACCAAGTCGATAAAGCAATTCGTAACTTGCTGCTAAGCGCTCGGACCCTGGAATTTTTGATAAGGGGTTAGAAACATTCATGAAAGTTTCTGCTGCAGCTCTTGCCCAAGAGCTCATGGGCTGCAAGAGCGCTTTTTGAAATTCGTACATCTGATAGAGCATGTGGCTTCCTGGCGATTAGTGGTAAGACAATTAGGGTTAAGGCTTAGGCTACTAAAACTTTGGCAATTGCTTGCGCTACTTTATCAATATTTTTTGTATTGATGGCAGCCATGCAAATTCGGCCAGTGGATAAAGCATAAATACTATCTTCAACTTGCAAGCGACTAACTTGTTCGGGGCTTAGTCCTGAATAAGAAAACATGCCGCACTGGGCTTGAATGAAATCAAAGTCTTGTTTTACGCCAGCTGCTTTCAGTTTTGCAACTAATTGGGCGCGCATATTTTTAATCCGCAAACGCATTTCTGCTAGTTCATCTTCCCACATTTTTCGTAACTCTGGCGTGCTTAAGATTGCTGCAACTACTGCACCCCCATGGGTTGGTGGATTTGAATAGTTTGTGCGAATGACACGTTTTAATTGCGAGAGTACCCGCGCCGACTCATCACGATTTTGGGTGACGATAGAGAGTGCGCCCACTCGTTCGCCATAAAGAGAAAATGATTTTGAAAACGAACTTGAAACAAAAAAAGACATTCCCGAGTCTGCAAATAAACGCACGGCGATGCCATCTTCTTCAATGCCAGCTGCAAAGCCCTGATAGGCAATATCTAAAAATGGAATTAAGTCACGGGCTTTAAATAGACTGACCAATTGTTGCCATTGTTCAAGCGTGAGATCGGCACCAGTAGGGTTGTGACAGCAGGCGTGCAAGACGACTACTGTACGAGGCAGGAAAGCCTCGAGTGATTTCACCATCGCAGCAAAATCGACTCCTCGAGACGTACTATCAAAATAGGTGTATTCAAGTACTTTAAAGTTTGCTGACTCAAAAATACCGCGATGATTTTCCCAGGTGGGGGCGCTAATTGCCGCTGGCACATTTGGCTCGAAGCGCTTAATAAAGTCGGCGCCAACCCGTAAAGCCCCAGTTCCGCCTAGACACTCGGCGGTAACGATTCGGCCTTCTTTAATTAGCGTCGAATTGGCGCCAAAAAGTAATTTTTGTACTTCTGAGTTATAGACTTTAAGGCCCTCAATTGGTACATAGCTTCGAGGGGTGCGTTTAGCTACGTGCAAGGCTTCAGCCTCAATGACTGCTTTAAGGACAGGCACTTTACCTTCGTCGGTATAGTAAACACCAACGCCTAAATTTACTTTATCGGGATTTTTATCTGCTGTATAGGCTTCAGTGGTACCAAATATGGGGTCTTTGGGGGCTAACTCAACAGAGGAAAACAGGGTCATTGGATCGCTATAGTTCTAGTTAGTGGCTAAGGGCATGGGGCTAAATATCAAGTTTTAGAAGCATTTCGCCTAAATTCAAATAAAAACGGCAAAATCATCGTTTGTGCAAAATTTGTGCTGAAACGCTTCACAAGTGAAATGATAGCTGAGATGCCCCCCAAGTTACCCAAATCATCCAAGTTAGCCCCGAAATTAGGCTCTCAATCTACGCTAAGTTCAGCACCAATATCCGCCGCTAAATCGGCTGCTAGTGCTTCTAGTGTGGAGTCTGAGGTGCCTGAACTGCCCGAAAAAGGCAAAAGTATGGCATTTGTCGATGCTAGCCATGAGCTTGATCCAGCCAAGTTTGTTCATTTCCCTAATTCCCCTTATCAGCTTTATCAACCTTTCCCCCCTGCAGGTGATCAGCCTCAAGCCATTGAGGCTCTAGTGAGTGGCATTGAGGATGGTTTGTCCTTTCAAACCCTGTTGGGTGTAACAGGTTCGGGTAAAACATTTACGATGGCCAATGTCATTGCCAGAATGGGTCGGCCAGCAATTGTGTTTGCGCCAAATAAAACCTTAGCTGCGCAACTGTATAGCGAATTTCGGGAATTTTTCCCTCGTAATGCGGTTGAATATTTTGTGAGCTATTACGATTATTACCAGCCTGAGGCATATGTACCGCAACGTGATTTGTTTATTGAAAAAGACTCTTCAATAAATGAGCATATTGAGCAAATGCGTTTGTCAGCGACCAAAAGTTTATTAGAGCGACGTGATGTCATTATTGTGGCGACCGTCTCGGCAATTTACGGTATTGGTAACCCAGGTGATTATCACAGTATGGTGATGACTTTGCGTCCTGGCGATAAAATGAGCCAACGTGATATCGTCACGCGCTTAATTGCGATGCAGTACGAGCGTAATGAGCTTGATTTTCAGCGGGGGGTATTTCGGGTGCGTGGTGACACGATTGATATCTTCCCAGCCGAACATAATGAATTAGCGGTGCGCATTGAGCTCTTTGATGATGTCGTTGAAAGCTTGCAATTTTTTGACCCCTTAACCGGGCGCATAAAGCAGAAAATCCCTCGCTTTACGGTTTATCCGAGCTCGCATTACGTGACACCACGAGCGACAATTTTGAAAGCCATTGAGACAATTAAAGTTGAGCTGCGTGAGCGCCTTGAAGAATTTGTGCAGGCCGGTAAATTAGTTGAGACCCAAAGACTTGAGCAGCGCACACGCTTTGATTTGGAAATGCTCAGCGAGTTGGGGTTTTGTAAGGGCATTGAAAACTATTCGCGCCATCTATCTGGCGCAGCTGCTGGTGAAGCGCCGCCTACTTTAGTTGATTATTTGCCGCCCGATGCCCTGATGTTTTTAGATGAAAGTCACGTATTAATTGGCCAATTCAATGGGATGTATAACGGCGATCGCTCTCGCAAACAAACTTTGGTTGAGTTTGGTTTTCGCCTACCTTCAGCCCTTGATAATCGCCCGCTTAAATTTGCTGAATTTGAAACCAAGATGCGGCAGGCTATTTTTGTTTCTGCGACACCAGCTGATTATGAAAATGGCAAAACTGGGCAAGTGGTAGAGCAGGTAGCTCGCCCCACAGGATTGGTTGATCCTGAGATTGAAGTTTTGCCCGCGAGCTCTCAAGTCGATGATTTATTAATGCAAATAGCGGCACGCGTGAAGTTGGGTGAGCGTGTTTTGGTTACTGTGTTAACGAAGCGAATGGCCGAGCAATTAACTGACTATTTATCTGATAACGGGGTCAAAGTACGTTATGTGCATTCCGATATCGATACTGTCGAGCGAGTTGAGATTATTCGTGATTTACGTTTAGGCGCTTTTGATGTTTTGGTAGGCATCAATTTATTACGTGAAGGCTTAGATATTCCTGAGGTGTCTTTGGTGGCTATTTTAGATGCCGATAAAGAGGGCTTTTTACGGTCTGAGCGTAGTTTGATCCAAACGATTGGTCGAGCGGCGCGTAATATTCGCGGTAAAGCTATTTTGTATGCTGACAAAATGACTGATTCAATGCGACGGGCCATTGGGGAAACTAATCGGCGACGCGAAAAACAAGTAGCGTTTAATGTCTTGCATGGTATTGAGCCCAAGGGTGTGAGTAAGCGCATCAAAGACATTATTGATGGGGTTTATGACGTTAACGAAAAACGCAGTGAGTTTCAGGTGGCTGAAGAGCGGGCACGCTATGAAAGCTTGAGCGAAAAGCAATTATCCTTAGAAATCAAGAGCTTAGAGAAACAGATGAATGCAGAGGCGAAAAATCTTGAATTTGAGAAAGCCGCTGCTACCCGTGATCGTTTAACTAAAGTGAAAGAAATGGCCTTTGGGGCCCTTTCCCACGATAGGCTCTGAAGACCTTATTGGCCGCAAATATAGGGTACGGGGCCAGGCTAAATGGCAGAGGTGCTTGGCCCAATAAAAGAGGAGCTTACTCGATAGTCAATTAAAATATCCCTATAAAGAATAAGGTAAAGCTTGAGCAATTTAGTCGGGTATCTGATAAACTTGAGTGAATTAGTCGGATATTACCTATCCGGCTATGAGCTGTCCATAGCAACCCACTACATAGGTGATTTATGAGACTTACAACTAAAGGTCGTTTTGCAGTAACCGCGATGATTGATTTGGCTTTGCGTGAAGCGCATGGTCCCGTGACTTTGGCTGGCATCAGTCAAAGACAAAAAATCTCGCTTTCTTATCTTGAGCAGCTATTCGGTAAATTGCGCCGTTTCAACATTGTTGAAAGTACGCGCGGGCCTGGTGGCGGCTATACATTAGCAGTCAAGGCTGATCAAATTAGCGTCGCCGATATCATCGTCGCCGTTGACGAGCCATTAGATGCTACACAATGCGGTGGCAAGGGTAATTGCCATAATGAAGATGAGCAGTTTGGTCGCTGCATGACGCACGATTTATGGACTAACCTCAATGCCAAAATGGTTGAGTACCTCAATTCAGTTAGTCTGCTTGATCTAGTTCAGCAACAAGAAGGTCGTGGAATAGTGCTTCACGATTTGCGAGATAAAAAAACTAAGCTTGGCGTGGCTAAACCCACTAAGCCAGTTGCTGTTGCGGCATTGAAACCCGCTGCTGCCCCTAAGCGGCGTCTTGTTAACTCTGTTTTTAATTTAGCGCAACAAAATTAAGACCATAATGATTTCAAACTACGCGGTTTATTAAACCCATTTTTAGAAGCTATAAACGCCATGAACGCCCCAGAAAGTAAAGCTTTGCAACCGGTTTCTCTGTTTAGTCCGAAACATTTTCCGGTCTACATGGATTACTCAGCTACTACGCCGATTGATCCCCAGGTAGTCGACAAGATGTTGCCTTATTTGCGTGAGCAATTTGGGAATGCGGCTTCGCGTAGTCATGCATTTGGTTGGGCTGCTGAAGAAGCAGTTGAAGAAGCGCGTGCTGAGGTAGCCAAATTAGTTCATGCCGATCCCCGTGAAATTGTTTGGACTAGCGGGGCTACTGAAAGTATTAATTTAGCCCTGAAGGGCGCTGCTCATTTTTATCAAGAAAAAGGTAAGCACATCATCACAGTCAAGACTGAACATAAGGCAACCTTAGATACTTGCCGTGAGCTTGAGCGCGAAGGCTTCGAGGTGACTTATTTAGATGTATTGCCCAATGGTTTAATCGACTTTGCTCAATTAGAGGCGGCCATTCGCCCTGATACGATTTTAGTTTCAGTGATGTTTGTTAATAATGAAATTGGTGTTGTCCAAGACATTCCTCGCATTGGTGATTTAACCCGTTCACGCGGCATTATTTTGCATGTCGATGCAGCGCAAGCCACTGGTAAGGTTGAGATAGATCTAGAAAAATTAAAAGTTGATTTAATGAGTTTTTCAGCGCACAAAACTTATGGCCCTAAGGGAATGGGTGCTTTATTTGTACGCCGTAAACCTCGAGTGCGCATTGAAGCACAAATTCATGGGGGCGGTCATGAGCGCGGAATGCGTTCGGGCACTTTACCGGTTCACCAAATTGTTGGCATGGGCGAGGCATTTCGTATCGCGCGCGTAGAAATGATTGCAGAAAATAAGCGCATTCGTGCCTTGCGTGATCGCTTATTGGCTGGCCTCAAAGATATTGAAGAAGTATATGTTAATGGCGATATGGATCAACGGGTAGCCCATAATTTAAATATTAGTTTTAATTATGTTGAGGGCGAATCAATGTTGATGGCCTTAAAAGAAATTGCGATTTCTTCGGGTTCAGCCTGTACTTCAGCATCACTTGAGCCATCTTATGTTTTGCGCGCCCTTGGCCGTAATGACGAATTGGCTCACAGTTCAATTCGTTTTACGATTGGTCGTTTTACTACTGAAGCAGAGGTTGATTTCACGATTCAATTAGTGAAAGAAAAAATAGCCCGTTTACGCGAACTTTCGCCTTTATGGGAAATGTATAAAGATGGTATTGATATCAGCACTATTCAATGGGCTGCTCACTAATAAAAAGGAAGTGTTATGGCATATAGCGACAAAGTAATCGATCACTACGAGAATCCACGTAACGTTGGTTCATTTGCTAAGGGTGATGATCAAGTGGGCACTGGCATGGTTGGTGCGCCAGCCTGCGGCGATGTAATGAAACTCCAAATTCGTGTGAACGAGCAAGGCATTATTGAAGATGCGAAGTTTAAAACCTATGGATGTGGTTCGGCTATTGCATCTTCATCATTGGTTACCGAGTGGGTCAAAGGTAAAACTTTAGACCAAGCACTTGAAATTAAAAATTCCTTGATCGCCGAAGAATTGGCTTTGCCACCCGTTAAGATTCACTGTTCAATCTTGGCTGAAGATGCTATTAAAGCCGCTGTTAAAGATTACAAAGAAAAACATCAGGCATAAAAAAGACAAAAATAGGCAAAGGCAAATGGCGATTACTCTTACTGAAAAAGCAGCTGCTCACGTGGTCCATAACCTTGAAAAACGGGGTAAGGGCTGCGGCTTACGATTGGGGGTACGGACCACGGGCTGTTCTGGCTTAGCTTATGAATTGGAATATGTTGACGAGGCAGCGCCAGAAGATCAGATGTTTGAATCGAATGGCGTGAAGGTATTTGTAGATCCTAAAAGTTTGGCTTATATCGATGGTACCCAGCTTGATTTTGTGCGTGAGGGTTTGAACGAAGGGTTTAAGTTCCAAAATCCAAACGTAAAAGACGAGTGTGGCTGTGGTGAATCATTCCGCGTCTGAAAATTACTTTAATTTTTTTGGGCTGAGCCCGCAATTCCAGGTGGATTTGCTAGAGCTCGATCGAGCCTATTTGGCGATTCAAAAAGAGGTTCATCCTGATCGCCATGCACGTGGCAGCGATAGCGAGCAGCGTCTTGCTATGCAAATGACAACGCTAGCTAATACGGCCTATCAAACTCTAAAAAATCCAATTCAGCGTGGGCTTTATTTATGTCAATTGCATGGGATAGATGCGCAATTAGAAACAAATACTGCAATGCCGGCAGCATTCTTATTGCAACAAATTGCTTGGCGCGAAAGCTTGGAGGATCACGAGGACGATTTAGCCGCTTTAGCTGCCCTTGGTGAGGAAGTGCATTCATCCTATCAAACAACTCTCACTCAGCTTACGACAGCAATTGATCGGTCTGCTAATTATGCTCGGGCAGCCGAACTAATTCGTGGTTTATTATTTATCGATAAATTTGCTACTGAGCTCGATGACGCAACTGCCAATTTGGCATAAGCGCTGGTTTTAAGACTAAGCTAATTAATTCTTCTCTAAACAAAGATCTCATTTCTATGGCACTTCTACAAATCGCTGAACCTGGGATGTCACTTGCACCCCATCAGCGGCGTGTTGCCATTGGGATTGACTTAGGCACAACGAATTCTCTAGTAGCGCTAGTGCGCAACGCTTTGCCGCAAATATTGCCGGATGCACAGGGGCGGGAATTATTGCCATCAGCAGTGCGTTATTTGCCTAATGGCACCACTCAGGCAGGCTTTGAAGCTTTAGAGCACTTGATTACCGATCCCAAAAATACGGTGGTTTCGGTCAAGCGCTATATGGGGCGTGGCTTGGGCGATGTAGAACATTTAGAAAATGCTCCTTACGACTTTGTTGATCAACCAGGCATGCTTAAACTGAGAACAGTTGCGGGTGATAAAAGCCCAATCGAAGTTTCTGCTGAAATTTTGGCACGGTTGCGTCAATTAGCTGAAGATACAGTAGCCGAGCCAATTGTGGGTGCAGTAATTACAGTACCCGCATATTTTGATGAGGCACAACGACAAGCGACGAAGGATGCTGCAAAGTTAGCTGGTTTAGAAGTCTTGCGTTTACTTAACGAGCCTACCGCCGCAGCAATTGCTTATGGCTTAGATAATGGCGCAGAGGGTGTTTATGCTATTTATGACCTAGGCGGCGGCACTTTTGATATTTCTATTTTGCGGATGAGTAAAGGGGTATTTGAAGTTTTATCGACCGGTGGAGATACTGCCTTGGGTGGAGATGATTTTGATCAACGCTTATTTTGTTGGGTGATAGAGCAGGCTAAATTACCACCTTTATCTTTACATGATCAGCGCGCACTCTTATTAGCTTGTAAATCAGCTAAAGAGCATTTGAGCCATGCTGCCTTAACCCGAGTTCATTTAACGTTAAGTGATGGTGTTGTAGTTAATGTGGGCGTTAGTCAAGCTCAGTTTTTTGAGATGACTCAAAATCTTGTAAGTAAAACTTTAGTTGCGGTACGCAAAGCATTACGCGATGCTGGATTAAAAGCCGATGAAATTAAAGGCGTTGTCATGGTGGGGGGCGCTACTCGAATGCCCAATGTGCAAAGAGCAGTTGGAGAATTATTTGGCACCACGCCTTTAAATAACTTAAATCCTGATCAAGTGGTGGCTCTGGGCGCTGCGATGCAGGCTGATTTGTTGGCTGGTAATCAAAGTAAAAATAATGAATGGCTACTTTTGGATGTCATTCCTTTGTCATTGGGCATTGAAATGATGGGTGGTTTAGTTGAGAAAATTATTCCGCGCAATACGCCGATTCCGGTAGCTAGAGCACAAGATTTCACGACTTTTAAAGATGGGCAAACTGCCTTATCTTTGCACATTGTGCAGGGAGAGCGCGATTTAGTCCAAGATTGCCGTTCTTTAGGCCGTTTTGAATTAAGAGGCATTCCTCCGATGGTGGCAGGGGCCGCACGCATACGCGTGACCTTTCAAGTAGATGCCGATGGCCTTTTATCGGTTAGGGCGGTTGAGCAGGGCTCTGGCGCACATGCTGCAATTGATATCAAACCATCATATGGTCTGACCGACAGTGAAATTACCCGCATGCTACAAGATGGTTTTGCTTCAGCAAAAATTGATATTCAAGCCCGTGCTTTACGTGAAGAGCAGGTCAGTGCGCAACGCTTATTTGAGGCGATAGAGGCCGCGCTTGCCAGTGACGGCGATTTATTAACTAATACTGAGCGTGCAATACTTGAGGCCGAATTACTTGCCTTAAAAAAGGTGGCAAGCCAAGAGCGCAATAGTGATATTTTGCGTAAAGCAATTGATCGGGCGGCAAAGGCCAGCGATGACTTTGCTGAAAAACGCATGAACGCAAGTATTCAAAAAGCCCTTAAAGGTAAAAATGTTGCTGAAATTTAAAGGCTTGGTATGACGCAAATTGTGGTTTTACCACATAGCGAGTATTGCCCAGATGGCACAGTGATTGAAACCGTACCGGGCACTAGCATTTGCGAAGCGCTACTAGAAAATGGTGTTGAAATTGAACACGCGTGCGATATGGTCTGCGCTTGCACTACTTGTCATGTGATCGTACGCGAGGGGCTTGATAGTTTGAACACTCCTGATGAAAACGAAGATGATATGTTGGATCGGGCTTGGGGTTTAAGCACCCAATCGCGACTATCTTGTCAGGCCATTGTGGCGCAAAAAGATTTAGTGATTGAAATTCCAAAATATTCGATTAATCACGCGAAAGAAAATCACTAATCTGTTTTAGTTCTATGGACTTTTTCCAGTTGATTCTCGTATTACTAAATTAACAGTAGTTTTGATTTCTTGCGGAAGCTGATTGGCACCGTCAATTTGAGCGATTAAATGTTTAGCAGCCTCAGTCCACATCGCATTGGCATCAACATGTAAGGTGGTCAGGCTGGGCATGAGATGACGTGAAAGTTCGAGATCATCAAAACCAATGATAGACATTTTTTCGGGAACTGCAATTCCTCGTTTTCTTGCTTCTAATAAAGCTCCAAGGGCTAAAACATCGTTACCACAAATAATTGCAGTAAGTTTAGGATTGGTGCGTAGTAACTGAGCTAAACCTTCACGTGCGGCCTCAATTGTGTAGGGGCATTCAACTATCCAATTGGCAGTTAACGGAATTTTATTTTTCTTTAGGAGGCTAACGCTGCCCTTGACCCGATCGCGTGCGCGGTCATTATTGTTAGTGATGCCAGCAATCATGCCAAACTCGGTATGACCTAAATTAATTAAATGCTGAACACCCAGTTTAATTGCCCGTTGATTATCATAACCCGAACAGAAGCCACCTAAGGGGGCATTTAATGCGCCAATATGAATGTAAGGCACACCTCGATGCTGTAAAAGTTGCAAAATCTCGGTTTGCTGGCTGATACCAAAAAATGCAATGCCCTCAACGCCACGAACTAATAAATTATTAATTTGCTTGGCTTCAATTTCGGGGTCATAGTTACTGCTTGCAACCAAGAGTTGATAGTGCGAGGCAAGTAGCTGGCTTTGAAAGGCTGCTAGTCCTTGCGCAAAAATCGCATTATCTAAAGTAGGTACGATCATACCAATCGTGCCGGAGCGCCGCAACATTAAAGAACGGGCACTGGCATTGGGTATGTAGCCAAGTTTTTTAATGATTTTTTGAATGCGCTCTCTTAGTGCTGGTCGGACCGCAGTCGGTTGGTTAAGGGCACGCGAGATAGTGGCGGTAGAAACCCCTGCGGCCTTGGCTACATGGTTAATAGTGATCGTTTTAGCTGGTTTTCTCATGGGCAAGAATGTCACTAAAGCCTTAGTAGGGCAAGCCGCCATTAGGGAAACTACTAATGAAATTTTTATGCATAGGTTTAATTTATAGCATTTTTATGCTTAAAATGAAAGCGCTTACATTTAGCTTTATTTTTTGCACTTGGGAGTTTGACAAAATTCTAACTAAGGTTCTTAGGCCAGTTTTATTTATCGCTGGCATCCTCTTGATTTGGTATGGTTTGACTGAGTGGTCAGGTTTGATTGCGCCTTTTCGTTTTCCATCCCCCACTGAAACTTGGCATTCTTTAAAAATTATTACCTTTAAGGGTTATGGTGACGGCTTACTTTATCAACATGTATTGCAAAGCGTTATTTTAGTAACCTCGGGCTTCTTGGTGTCCTCATCCTTAGGCATTTTGTTAGGGATTTTGATGGGGGCGAACAAACGTATTGAGGCCTTAGTAAACCCAGTTTTTTTAACTTTACGGCCAGTTCCACCATTGGCTTGGATTCCGTTAGCAATTGTTTGGTTAGGACTTGGCGATGCTGCCAAAATTATGGTAATTTTTATTGCTGCTTTTATTCCCGCAGTTATCAATACCTACACTGGGGTGCGCTCAATTGAAGTGCCACAGCGTGAAGCCGCTGCAATGCTAGGTATTAAGCAATTGACCTATTACCGTGAAGTTATATTACCTGGTGCGTTGCCGATGATTTTTACTGGTTTGCGCTTATCGCTGCAAGCATCATGGACGACATTGGTTGCGGCAGAATTAATTGGCGCAACTTTTGGTCTCGGTTCGATCTTGCATCAAGCAGCACAAGATATTTACCCCGGGATGATCTTAGTGGGTATGTTTACCGTAGCGCTTTCAGGCTGGCTA
Organism: Polynucleobacter meluiroseus; assembly: GCA_945878885.1. Classification (GTDB taxonomy): domain Bacteria; phylum Pseudomonadota; class Gammaproteobacteria; order Burkholderiales; family Burkholderiaceae; genus Polynucleobacter; species Polynucleobacter meluiroseus_C. The sequence goes on from CAMCUP010000014.1 coordinate 35,754, forward strand.
ATGACGCTTATCTTAGCTAAGGCAGAACGTTGGGCGATGCCCTGGAAGCCAGTATGAAAATGCATCAGCACTTAGGCAAAGTAGGGTGGTGGTTTTATACCATCGTGGGACTACTCTGTTTTTTTGGTTTTTGGTATGGTGTGGTGGCGGCTAACATAACACCTCGGCAATTTTTACCTGCTCCTCATGAGGTTTTACTCACCTTTATCAAGTTACTTCATGAACCCTTTTCTGGGTACACGCTTCTAACCCATATTGTTTCTAGTTTTAAGCGTTTTTTGTACGGCTTTTTATTGGCAGTAGCGATTGGCATTCCTATGGGGTTATTAATGGCCCTGTCTAAATGGGCTGATCGCATCATTACGCCATTTTTTGAAAGCATACGCTTCGTAGCACCAATTGCATGGATTCCTTTTGCTGCCTTATGGTTTGGCACTGGTATTGGCGGGCCGATTCTGATCATTTTTATGGGTGCATTTCCTCCCGTCTTGATTAATACATACCGTGGCGCTCTTTACGTTGATCCCAAATACATTGAAGCAGCAAGGATGTTGGGATCGGGCAAAGTTCGGCTGATGAGCCAAGTGCTATTTCCAGCGGCTATTCCAGCTATTGTGGCGGGTTTACGCATTTCTACTGGCACAGGCTGGCAGGCAATGGTAGGCGCTGAATTAATTGTGGCATCTAGTGGGGTGGGCTACATGATGGTAAATGGCCAATCCAATATTCGTACAGATATTGTGATGAGCGGCATGATTGCGATAGGTTTAGTTGGCCTAGTCATTGATATTTTGTTACGGCAAGCTGAAAAATTTTCAACCCGATATCAAGAAATTTAAAAAATGGCAAATATTGTCTTTGAGAATACCCAGCGTAGCTTTATACAAAGCGGTAAAGAAGTATTAGCTGTTGGTGGCATTAATTTAACTGTAGCCGATAAAGAATTTGTGGCGATTGTAGGTCCCTCTGGCTGTGGTAAGACCACTTGTTTAAGGATGGTAGCAGGTCTAGATATGCCCACCAAAGGCAAAGTATTAGTTGGAGGTAATGAGGTCAAGGGCCCTGGGCCAGATCGAGCAGTAGTATTTCAGCAGTTTGCTTTATTTCCCTGGAAAACAGTGCAAGATAATATTCAATTTGGTCTTAAGGCAAATGGTGTCGACTCAACTGAGCGGGCCTTAAGAACTGCTAATGCGATCAAACTCATGGGCCTGGATGGCTATGAGCTTGCCTATCCTCATCAATTATCAGGGGGGATGCAGCAGCGCGTTGCCATAGCCCGAGCCTATGTTTTAAACCCAGAAGTATTATTAATGGACGAACCTTTTGGCGCATTAGATGCACAGACACGGGTGGTCATGCAAGAAGAATTAATTCGACTGGCTCGTAAGAACCCTAAAACTGTTTTATTTATTACCCATGCTGTTGAAGAAGCGGTCTATTTGGCTGACCGAGTGGTAATCATGTCACGTCATCCGGGTTTAATTCGGGAGGTAATCGACATTAAAGTAATTCGAGATGCCGAAAATTGGGATAGTCATTCGCGCATTGAAGATGTAATGGATTTACCCTCTTTTGTAAAGTTACGCAGTTCTATATGGAGGTTGTTACGAGAGCAAAACTTAGGTAGTGATCATTAATTTAATGTAAATGGAGGAAGACAAAATGAAGTTGAAGAAAATTGCATTAGGCTTTACAGTAAGCATAATTAGCAGCGCCCTGATGACGGTTAGCACCTTATCGCAAGCGCAGACACCAAAACTAACTGATATTAAAGTGAGTTATCAGCCTGCGGTCTATTGGGCGCTGCCCTTTTATGTTGCAAGCGAAAAAAATTGGTGGGCAGAATTAGGGCTTAAGCCAGAATTTAGTACTTTTCCAGCTGGTGTTCCACAAATTGCCGCTTCAGCATCCAAGTCGTGGGATGTCGGTGGTACTGGATCAGTGCCGGCTGTCCTCGGGTTTGTCCGCTTTGGAATTAAAACCATTGGCATGACTAATGACGAATCTGCGGGTAATGCTTTGGTAGCAACTCCAAAAGGGGCTGAGGCATTTGCAAAAAATCCACAACAGGCACTTAAAGGGCAGGCAATTGTCTTAACTGGTAATTCAACCGGCGACTATGCGGTGCAGTCCTGCTTAAAGAAATATGGACTAACTAAAGCCGATGTCACCATTAAAAATATGGGCCAAGCTGAAATTATTTCAGCACTGTCTTCAGGTAACGCCGAGTTTGGCGGCTTGTGGGCACCCAATATTTATACCTTTGAAGAAAAGGCTAACGGCAAAGTTATTTGTAGTGGTAAAGAAGGCGGTGTAATGGTGCCTGGCGCTTTAATTGTGCGCGGTGATTATGCTAAAGAAAATCCTCAAATGGTGGCAAAATTTTTAGCAGTTTATTTGCGCACCTGGAAGTGGATGAATGCTAATAAGCCTCAGGCCATTGCAATGATGAAAAAATTCTATGAGCAGGGTGGTGTTACGATTTCGGAAGCCTCGATGCGCAAGGAATTTGATACGCGTCCAACTTATGATCTTGCTGGTGAATTGAAAATCATGGATCGCGCTAAAGGCGCCTCACCAATGGATGATTGGTTTACTGCAATTGGCGCATTTATGCAAGCCACCGGAGCAATTCAGTCTGTTCCACCTGCAAGCGATTACATCACTGATGAATACATGAAGATGGTTAATGCAGATAAACAATTACGCGAGTTTGCCAATAATGCGAAGTAATGTAGCCACTTTAATTAGTGTTAAGCAAGTTGCATTGAGGTAACGTTAAGTGCTGTAGTTACTAATTTCGAAACAGGAGTGCATTTTCTCCTGTTTTGAATTAGCCTAATTTTTATAATTAAAAGGTTTTTAAATGCCAATTCAGTTTTTAAAAAAAGCTAGTAAAACTCCTGAGACTGAAACCTCTAAAGCTCAAGAAGTGGCGTATGCCATGCTCAGACGAATTGAACAAGAGGGCGAGGCCGCAGTAAAAGAATACGCCCAAGAATTAGATCACTGGTCTGGTGAAATTGTAATGAGTGAGGCTGACATTGCAGCTGTTATTAAGACTGTGCCTGTTAATGTTAAGCAAGATATCGACTTTGCGGTGCGGCAGGTACATGATTTTGCTGTGGCACAAAGAAAAAGTATTCTTGATTTTTCAACTTCATTGCATGCCGGTGTTACAGCAGGTCAAAAGGTAATTCCAGTGAACGTAGTAGGTTGCTATGCGCCTGCTGGACGTTACGCCCATATTGCCTCAGCTTATATGACTGTAGCGACCGCAAAAGCGGCTGGTGTTAAAAATATTATTGCTTGTTCAAGTCCATTTCGTGGCGGCGGTATTCATCCCTACGTGTTGTATGCATTTAAAGCTGCTGGAGCTGATGTCATCATGACTTTGGGTGGGGTCCAGGCAATTGCTTCTTTGGCTTATGGTCTGTTTACAGGTAAGCCCGCAGATGTTGTAGTTGGCCCTGGCAATAAATTTGTAGCTGAGGCCAAGCGTGCTTTATTTGGCAAAGTAGGCATCGATGTATTTGCTGGTCCATCAGAGATCGCTATCATCGCCGATGAAACTGCTGACCCGAAAATAGTGGCAAGTGATTTGGTCGGTCAAGCTGAACATGGCCACGAATCGCCTGCCTGGCTGTTTACCACTTCAGAGGTTTTGGCAAAGCAGGTAATGGAGCTAGTGCCACAACTCATTGATACCTTGCCGCCCATTGCTAAAGATGCGGCATCTTGTGCTTGGCGCGATTATGGCGAAGTTATTTTATGTAATTCAAGAGAAGAAATTGTGACTATTTCAGATCGCTATGCAAGCGAACATCTTGAAGTTCATGCTCAAGAACTCGATTGGTGGCTTGACCATTTAACCTGCTACGGATCACTCTTTCTGGGAGAAGAAACTACGGTAGCTTTTGGTGATAAAACCAGTGGCCCAAACCATGTCTTGCCAACCAAGGGTGCAGCACGTTATTCCGGCGGCTTGTCTGTACATAAATTTATGAAAACCTTAACTTGGCAAAAGATGACTCGTGCAGCAAGTAAAGAGATGGCACTAGTAACAGCACGCATTAGTCGCTTAGAGGGTATGGAGGCACATGCCAGAACAGCGGATGATCGCCTAGCAAAATATTTTCCAGGTGAGCAACATGATTTAGGAGCGCCAGTCGAAGTATGAATCCGTTAGAGCTATTTAGTTTAAAAAACCGCACCGCCCTTATTACCGGCGGTAGTAGCGGAATTGGCGAAGCTATGGCTCACGCTATGGGCTTAGCCGGCGCTAAAGTTATTTTAGTTGCTCGGCGTGAAGCATTGTTAATTGAGGCCGTTGCCAAGTTACAAAAAGTTGGTATTCAAGCTACTTATTTTGTTGCTGATTTAGAAACCATTTCTGCTGCTGAACAATTAGGTCATGCGGTATTAGCTAAACATGCACAGATAGATATTGTAGTGAATGCAGCTGGCATTAATTTGCGTGAGACTTTTGAGCAAGTTTCATCAGCAAGCTGGGAAAGACAAATTCATTTACAGCTGTCGACGCCATTTTTTCTTACCCAAGCATTTGCGCCAGGCATGAAGCAGCAGCAATGGGGTCGTATTATTAATATTGCTTCACTACAAAGTTATCGGGCCTTTCCAAATAGTGCTCCCTATGGCGCTGCGAAAGGTGGTATTTTGCAGTTAACTCGGGCAATTGCGCAAGAATGGTCAAAGTATGGAATTACTTGTAATGCAATTGGCCCAGGTTTTTTCCCTACCGCTTTAACTGCACCAGTTTTTGCTAACCCTGAATTAGTGCAATTACATGCCGGTCGCACGGCAATTGGTAGAAATGGAAAATTAGAAGATCTATATGGTCTCACTATTTTTCTAGCAAGTGATGCATCTGCTTATTTAACTGGCCAAACCATCATGCTTGATGGCGGCTACACCTCAAGTTAAGGATCTGCATGAAAGCTTTGGTCTATACCCAGCCAAATGAAATTCAATTACTCGAGCGCGCTTACCCTGAATTAATTCTAGATGAAGTGGTATTAAAAATTGAATCTGTGGGTATTTGTGGTAGTGATATGCATGCCTTTCATGGTCATGATCCGCGGCGTAACCCTGGATTGGTTCTGGGCCATGAATTTGCGGGCACTGTAGTAGAGAGTCTTGCCCCTAAATTTGTAGTTGGTCAGCGGGTTACAGGTAATCCACTGATTACTTGTGGTTATTGTGAATATTGCTTGCAGGGCAGAAATAATCTTTGTGCGAACCGCACAATGGTGGGGATGACCCGACCCGGAGCTTTTGCCGAGTTCATGAGTATTCCAGCGAGCTCGTTAATTTCGTTGCCAGTTGATATGAATATTGACTCAGCAGCTTTAACTGAGCCTGCTGCCACTGCAGTTCACGCTATTAATTTATCTGCACGTACCTTACATCGGCCGATACAAGAATGTCGCGTACTGATCATTGGTGGTGGTGCTATTGGTATGTTAGCAGCACTGCTATTAAAACATGATGGTGTGATGGATTTAGATTTAGCTGAAGTAAATACTTTGCGTAGAGCCTCAATTAACAAACATGTTGCATGCAATACTTTTAATCCACTTGAAGTACCTGCGCAAGAAAATTATTATGGTTTTGTGATGGACTGTGTTGGCAGTGCTGCAACGCGGAAGTTGGCGCTAGCCAGTGTGAAGCCAGGTGGGGTTGTAATGCATGTGGGCCTACAAGATTGGGCTAGTGAAATTGATATGCGTAAGCTCACGCTGGCAGAAATTACTTTATTGGGAACCTACACCTATTCCACAGCTGATTTACAAGCCACGGTTCAATTTTTACATGCTGGGGTGTTTGGCGACCTTGCTTGGGTCGAAAAACGCGGCCTAGAACAGGGTCCTAAAGCCTTTGCTGATCTGCATGCGGGTAAAACTGCCGCCGCAAAGGTGTTGCTTAAACCATTTTTGTAATTAATTTGCGATAATCAGATCTATGTCTGAACAAGCCCTTAAAGTTAAAGTTTGGCGTGGTGCTGAAACTGGCGAATTCGTCGAGTATTCAGTACCGCGCAATCCTAATCAAACCGTTTTGGATGTAGTGACATATATACAGCGCAAGCTTGATCCATCATTAAGCTATCGCTTTGCTTGTCGGGTAGGTATGTGCGGCTCATGCGCCATGACAGTTAATGGTAAGGCGCGCTGGACTTGCCGAACCCACGTGGCAAAAATTGTCGATGGTGATAGCCTAGAAATTGCCCCTCTGAATAATTTACCAGTAATTAAAGACTTGGCTACTGATATGCGCGAGTTTTTTACTAAATGGACTGATGCGCGCGGCTTTTTTAAAGGCAATAAAACGCGTTTTGATGATTTTGAAACTGTTGTGCCCGATTCCCCTGAGCGTCAATTAGCGGATGCCGGTATTGAATGTATTGGTTGTGGGGTTTGTTATGCCTCTTGCGATGTAGTTGCGTTGCGTCCTGCATATTTAGGTCCCGCAGCATTAAATCGGGCCTGGACATTAGTAAATGACATCCGTGATACTACTCAGCTTGAACGCTTACGAGCGGTAGCGGGTGATGCGGGGTGCCACGTCTGTCATACCCAAGGCGAATGTTCAGAACGATGCCCTAAAGTATTAGAGCCTACTGCCGGCATCGCAGGCTTGAAAAAATTAGCGGGGCGTGCGGCGATGAAGGGAAGCAAGTGGGGCAAGCTCTAAACTTAAGTAAGGAGTTATCGCTAGCAAGTGGAGTAAGGCAAGCTAAGCTCTGGTATTTACAGCGTATTAGCGCGATGGTATTGGGTATCTGCGTTGCAATCCACTTAGCCATTATTTTTTATGCGATTCGTGGGGGTCTTACGGCAGGTGAAATTTTAGGGCGCACTCAAGGCAACTGGTTGTTCGCCATCTTTTATGAAATTTTTGTTTTAGCTTGTTTTATTCATGCACCCATTGGCCTAGCTAATATTCTTCAAGAGCATTTTCCGCAGTCAAAATTGAGTATTTTCTGTGCCTGGTTGTTGGCTGGTTTAATTCTTATTTTAGGAAGTACTGCTGTCTGGGGGTTGGTAGTGGGAGGCTCTAAATAATGCAAAGTAGGCCAGTCGTTACTTATCGATCTAAAACCCATCTTTCATATTGGGCTTATCTTTTACATCGGGTCTCTGGTTTGGCCCTAGCTTTATTTATCCCTTTGCATTTTTTTGTGTTGTCGCAATCTTTACGCGGTCAGGCGGGTCTTGAGCAATACTTGCAACTTACCGATATGCCCATCTTTAAGATTGGCGAATGGATTTTAGTCATGTTTTTAACTTTACATTTAACTGGCGGCATTCGTTTACTAATGATTGAGTTCGGCCCTTGGCGAGGCTTACGGAAAGGCTCTATTCAGTTGGGCATTATTTTGGCGATTGCCTGCGGCTTATTATTTTTATACCTTGGAAGCGAATAGTCTCTTATGCAAGTTGATCTTAAGGAAGTCGAAGAGGCATGCAAGCAGTTGTATATTCGTGCGCTCAAGATGTTGCCAGATGATATAAAGCAAGGGATAGCACAGCTAAAAGCAATTGAGACTGATGCCCGCGCACAAGTTGTTTTGCAAACCATGGTAACCAATATTCAAATTGCTGAGCGCGATGATAATTTACTCTGTCAAGATACTGGTCTACCAATCTACAATGTGAAGATTGGTAGAAATGTTCAGGTTGACGGTATGGCCTTGAAAGAGGCGATTCGACGAGGTTGCGAACGTGCGACCCGTGAATATCCTTTGCGGTCATCAGTGGTTCATCCCATCACCCGTAAAAATAACCATACCTCTTGCGGTATTGAAATGCCAGCAATTCATCTTGATTTTATGGCGGACCCAGAAAAACTGGAAATTGAAATGATTCCAAAGGGAAGTGGCTCAGAAAATAATTCCTTTTTAAAAATGGCAATTCCAGCTGAAGGGATGAAAGGCGTGAAAGCGTTTGTGATCGAGTGTGTTGTAGCGGCTGGTGGTAAAACTTGCCCGCCCACGATTGTGGGTGTAGGGGTAGGTGGCACTTCAGATCAATGTGTTGCATTAGCAAAAAAAGCTGCCACGCGCCCATTGGGAACCTCCTGCAGTGATACTGAGGGCGCCTTATTAGAGGCTGAATTAAGTGCTGCAGTGAATCGTTTAGGAGTTGGTCCGCAAGGTCTTGGAGGTGATGCTACTGCATTTGCGGTACAGGTAGAGTTGGCCGCCACCCACATTACAATGAATCCTGTGGCGGTGAATATGCAATGCCATTCCGCACGCCGTGCCCGAGCTACTTTTACGCCAGCAGGACTTGTATATGGCTATTAATCAATTTCAGATCGACAGCTAATGGTGCATTACGAACTATCTACCCCCGTTAGCGAAGCCACGATTCGTCAGTTACGAATTAATGATACGGTGACGCTACAAAATACACTCTTCGGTATTCGCGATGCCACGCAAATTCATTTATTTGATAAGGGTCGTAAGACCCGATTTGATTTAAATGGTCACGCAGTTATTCATACGGCACCTAATGTACGCAAGGTAGCAGTTAGCGCAGAATTTCCTGCAGGCTATGAACCTGTTTGTATAGGTACGACAACTTCAGATCGGATGGAGCGTTTTACGCAACCACTGATGGCAGAGAATGGGGTGCGCATCATTATTGGTAAGGGCGGTTTACGTGAAGGTTCGGCCAAAGCATTTATTGAGTTAGGCGGAGTTTATCTTGCTATTATTGGCGGCACTGCTGCGCTAGAAACAACCTGGATCGAGCAAATTGAAGATGTTGACCTTGACGATTTAAATCCTGAGTCCTTATGGCGCTTTAAGATTCGCGATTTTGGCCCCCTATTAGTAGCAATGGATAGTCATGGCGGCAGTATCTATCAAGATGTGCGTAGCGAAGTAGATATTAATAAGTTAGCTGTGTTGAAAAGCTTGGGAATTGATTCGTGATGAATACTGCCGATCCATTAAAGATAATTGAAACCGATATTCTCATCTTAGGTTCAGGCGGTGCAGGCCTATTTGCAGCCTTGCATGCTCATCAAGCAAATCCGAATTTACAAATTACGATTGCTGTAAAAGGCTTATTGGGGAAATCGGGTTGTACGCGCATGGTACAGGGCGGGTATAACGTTGCGCTGGCCGAAGGTGATTCGGTAGAACGGCATTTTATGGATACGATCGAGGGTGGAAAATGGCTCTCAGATCAAGATCTGGCTTGGACCTTAGTCAGTACTGCGATTGAGCGGATTCATGAACTAGAAAATGAACTCGGTTGTTTTTTTGATCGCAACCCGGATGGCACAGTTCATCAAAAAGCGTTTGCTGGTCAAACTTTTGATCGAACAGTACATAAAGGTGACTTAACGGGTATTGAAATTATTAATCGTTTAGCCGAACAGGTCTGGCAACGCGGTATTCAGCGCTTAGAAGAATATCGCGCCCTCGAGTTGATTCGTAGCCCTGATGGCAAGTCCTTGGCTGGCGTATTGATGCTCGATATGCGTACCGGCGAGTTTGTCTTGGTGCGCGCTAAGGCAGTTTTGTTGGCTACTGGTGGGGGTCCCACAATGTACAAATACCATACCCCTTCGGGCGATAAGAGTTGCGATGGTCTGGCAATGGCTTTGCGTGCTGGCCTTGAATTGCGCGATATGGAAATGGTGCAATTTCATCCTACTGGTTTGCTAGCTGGTCCTGGTACACGGATGACAGGGACGGTTTTGGAAGAAGGCTTACGAGGCGCTGGCGGCTATTTATTAAATGGCAAACAAGAGCGCTTTATGGGCAATTATGATTCTCGCAATGAACGCGCCACACGCGATATTGTGTCGCGAGCAATAAATACCGAAATTCGTGAAGGACGTGCGACTCCTCATGGGGGGGTTTATATTCAAATGAGTCACTTAGGACCTGAGAATGTGCGTAAGCTCTTTAAAGGTATGGTTGAGCGTTGCGCTGATAGCGGTTTTGATTTAGCAAGTAACTTGGTTGAGGTTGTACCAACCGCGCATTACATGATGGGCGGCTTAGTTTTTAATATTGATTGCAGTACGGCGTTGCCAGGATTATTTGCTGCTGGCGAAGATACTGGCGGAGTTCATGGTGCCAATCGATTGGGCGGCAATGGGGTGGCTAATTCCACTGTATTTGGCGGTATCGCTGGAGAGACAATGGCCACGTGGGTGGTCGACAAGCCTCTATTGCCCTGTGATATGAATGCAGTTATGGCAAGTATTGAGCAGCATGAGCTTCCGTTAAGAGCAGTGCAGGGCGATATTGAGTCAGTACGTGATGCCCTAGCAGATTGCATGTGGAATGAGGTCGGTATTTCACGCAACAAAGAAAGTCTGTTGCAGGCTCGCTCTCGGCTTGATCAATTAACTGCTGAATTACATCAGATTGGTGTAGGTGGTGATTCTCGCGAGTTCAACTTAACTTGGCAAGATTGGATGAATTTACGCAATTTAATTTTAGTGAGTCGCGCTATTAATGAAGCTGCATTAGCACGAGAAAATTCTAGGGGATCGCATTATCGCGAGGACTTCCCTCAGTCAGGCGATCTTGAAAGTTCTTACTATACCGTGGCTGGTTTATATCAGGATCAACTCAAAATCGAAAATCGCCAGGTGATGTTTACCCGCGTACAACCTGGCGAAACAATTTTAGTCGAGGCGTAATTCAACTAAGCCAAATTAATGGGCTTAGTTGAATCGGGCTCAAAAAAAATTATTGCGCTTGAATATTGCGGGCTTTAATCACTTTATCCCAAGTAGCCGATTCGGCTTTAATTTGGGCTTCAAGTTCTTTGGGTTTAGTTATAAAACCAATATAACCATTTTGCTCAAGGCTAGCTCGCATCACTTCTGAATCGAGGGCCTTGCCAGTAGCGTTATAAATTTGTTCGATAATTGCGTTCGGAGTGCCAGTTGGGGCTGCTAGGGCAAACCAACCATTATTTTCAAAACCAGGTACGCCCGCTTCAGCAATAGTAGGTACGTTTGGTAATTGCTTCATGCGGGCTTTGCTGGTGACCCCAAAAGCTTTCACTTGCCCCGATTTAACAAAACCATTGGTAGCTGGAAAATTACCGAGCATAAAATCAATTTGCCCAGCAATAAGATCATTCATCGCTAAGGCTTCGCCTTTATAAGGAATATGGGTAGCGGGAATGCCGGCGGCATAAATAAAATTTTCACCAGCCATGTGTACTTGGCTACCGATACCAGCAGAGCCAAAATTTAAATTCTTCGTTTTAGCTAAGGCAATTAATTCTTTAACATTATTAGCGGGAATGTTGGGATTGACAGCTAAAACCATCGGCCCCCCCGCTACAGTGGTAATGTAAGTTAAGTCTTTAGCATAGTCAATCGGCATTTTTTTATATAAAAATTGATTAACAGTCATCATGCTACCTGATACCAAAATGAGGGTATAGCCATCGGCAGGTGCTTTCGCTGCTGCTTCAGCGCCAATATTGCCACCGGCACCCGCACGATTTTCTATGATCACATTTTGTTTGAGCACAATGGTGAGTTGCTGTGCTAAAGCCCTACCCAAAATATCGGTCGTTCCCCCTGGGGCAAAGGGAATAATCAGCTTAATAGGCTTATCGGGCCAACTTTGTGCTTGACTTAAGGGAGCATTACCCAAGAGCATCAATCCGCCAAGCAAAATAAGGGCGGGGGCAATGCGCGTACGCAGTTTAGTAAGTAATTGATTTAACAGCATTTTGTGTCTCCATCAAGATTGATTATGTCAATATTTTTTAATTTACACTATATATCTAATATTGTAACTATGAACTATACCCCCAAGTATTGCAAGTGATCTAAATCATCTATATGATTTAGATATGTCAATTATTTTCATTTCTGAGTTTATCTCTGCCCCAGCTTTAGCTTTGCTACGCAACCATCATCAAGTCACTTATGAACCTGAGAGCTATCAACAGCTTGCGACTTTAATTGCTTCACTGCAGCATATTGAGGGTTTAATTGTGCGTAACTTAACCCAAGTTAATGCTGATTTATTGGCCGCTGCCCCTAACTTAAAAGTAGTAGGACGCTTGGGGGTGGGTTTGGAAAATATTGATTTACCGACTTGCACAACTAACAATATCAAAGTTATTCCAGCAACTGGAGCAAATGCTGAATCGGTTGCCGAATATGTGCTTGGCGCAGCCATTGCCCTAAGTCGTGGTTTTTTACCGGCTACGCAACAAACCTTAGCAGGTGCATGGCCCCGCCCGCGTTTTTCTGCCTGCCATGAATTGGCGGGTAAAACGCTAGGTATTGTGGGGTTTGGCAGTATTGGTAGGGTGGTGTTTCATAAGGCAAATGCCTTTGGCTTGGAATGTGTGGCGTACGATCCGATGCTTACGGGAGCTACTGTAGCAATTGGGCAGCAGTCAATTCCGTTATTGCCCCTAAATGATTTACTCGCTAACAGCGATGTCATCAGCTTGCACTTACCTTTATTGCCCGCTACCAAAAATTTATTTTCACGCCTAACTTTAGATCAGATGAAGCAGGGGGCTTTTTTAATTAATACAGCTCGCGGCGGTATTGTTGATGAGGTGGCATTGGCTGAACGCTTACGCTCTGGCAGACTTGGGGGCGCAGCTCTTGATGTATTTGAGGGCGAGCCAGCAAAGAACTTAAAGCATTTAGCTGGTCTAGAAAATCTAATTTTAAGCCCGCATATTGCTGGAGTGACAGTAGAAAGTAATGAGCGGGTGAGTTTATTAATTGCCACCGAAGTTGACCAATTTTTAAGGTCTGCATCATGAAATTAACTTTTCCACAAATTGTAGAATTGGCTACATCAGGCTTGCAAGCAGCGGGTATTGATAGCAAATCAGCGCATGAAACTGCCCAATTTTTAGCCTTGGCTGAAGCCGATGGCCTAGCATCCCATGGCTTAGCTCGTGTAGCGCAATACGCAGGACATGCCAAGAGCGGACGGATTGCCCTGAAGGCAAGCCCACGAGTGCAAATGTATAAATCTGCCGCCGCTTTAATTGATGCCCGCGATGGCCTAGCGTTTCCTGCCTTACGTTTTGCGACTGATCTTTCAGTTAACTTAGCTGCTAACTTTGGTATTGGCATAGTTGCTGTAAAAAATAGCCATCATTTTGGGGTAGCAGGGCATTACACTGAAGCTGCTGCAAGAGC
>CAMCUP010000015.1 GCA_945878885.1 Polynucleobacter meluiroseus
AAAGTGGGGCTTATCTTGACGCACTTGATTCCAGCCCATATGCGGCACTTTAAACTTGGCCCCATCTGCCTGCAATTGTTCAGTCAAAGCAAAACGCTCAACCGTACCAGAAATTAATCCTAAACAAGGTGTAGCTTGGGGGCTGGGCGATTCGGCACTAAAGTCAAATAACATCTGCTCACCTATGCAAATACCTAACAGTGGTTTTGTCTGCGCAGCTACTAATACGGCTTCAAGCAAACCAGAGATGCGTAGATGTTTCATGCAATCGGGCATCGCACCTTGGCCTGGCAGTACAACACGTTGTGCATGCTGAATTTCGGCAGCGGTGCGCGCAATTAAAACCTCGGTCTTAGGGGCAACTTGCTTGAGCGCTTGGTATACCGAGCGCAAATTACCCATACCGTAATCAACGATGGCAATATGTTGTGCCAAAGCAGCTTTCTTTTTTTAGTTTTAAATGAAACATCTTGCGCTTTACATCTTACTATTCTCAAGGAGTTTGAAAATAATTACAGACTTCCTTTGGTAGACGGGACAAGACTGGGTGCACGCGGATCGATTGCGATCGCCATGCGCAATGCCCGGCCAAAAGCCTTGAAAACAGTTTCAATTTGATGGTGTGCATTCACGCCGCGCAAATTATCAATATGCAAAGTTACCCCAGCATGATTAACAAAACCGCGGAAAAATTCAATGCTTAAATCGACATCAAAATCGCCCACGCGAGCACGTGTAAACGGCACATTAAATTCGAGGCCAGGGCGACCTGAAAAATCGATCACAACCCGTGACAAGGTTTCATCTAGGGGGACGTAAGCGAAGCCATAACGGCTAATACCAGTTTTATCGCCCACGGCTTTTGCAATCGCTTGACCCAAAGTAATGCCAACATCCTCTACCGTATGGTGATCATCAATCTGAGTATCGCCCTTAGCCACTACTTGCAAATCAATCATGCCATGGCGCGCGATTTGATCGAGCATATGATCAAGAAATGGCACGCCTGAGGCTAATTCAGCCTGTCCAGTGCCATCCAGATTGAGCACAATGTGGATTTTTGTTTCTGAGGTATTGCGCGTAACGTCGGCTTGCCGCATGCTTCAGTGCGCCGAAAGGCGAAGTATTGATTGAAGACTCATAATATCATTCTCACTTGCTCAGCACTATCCCCTAAAACTACCCCCCTAACACTACCCCTAAACCCATGAGTCACTTTTGGAGCCCTGTTGTTCATACCTTAACCCCCTATTTACCTGGCGAACAGCCGCAATTGGCGCGCTTGCTAAAGCTAAATACCAATGAAAGTCCCTACGGTCCCTCGCCAAATGCAGTCGCTGCAATTGCTGAGCAAAACAATGCTGATCTACGGCTTTATCCCGATCCAGCTAGCGTCAAGCTCAAAAAGGTTATTGCTCAGCAATACGGCTTAGCAACGGAACAAATTTTTCTGGGGAATGGCTCAGATGAAGTCTTGGCACATGTTTTTTTGGGTCTTTTGAAACATGAGCAAGCAATATTATTTCCAGATATTACCTATAGTTTTTACCCGGTGTACTGCAAACTCTTTGAGATTGCGGCGCAAACCATTCCCTTGGGTGCCGATTTTGAAATTTGCCTAGACGACTATGCCAAACCCAATGGCGGAATTATTTTTCCCAATCCTAATGCGCCTACGGGGCGAGCCTTAGCAAGTAAAGCCATTGCTGGCCTAATCCAAGCCAATACCGATTCAGTCATCGTTATTGATGAGGCGTATGTTGATTACGGCACCGAATCGTGTGTGGCTTTTTTGCAAGGTTCTGGCTGCCCTGAAAACCTATTGGTGATTCAAACCCTTTCGAAATCACGTGCATTAGCAGGTTTGCGGGTTGGCTTTGCAATGGGCCACCCAAGCTTAATTGAGGCGCTTGAACGGGTGAAGAATAGTTTTAATTCCTATCCCTTGGGTCGTCTAGCGCAAGCTGGGGCATGTGCAGCTATTGCTGATCAAGCTTACTTAGAGGTCACCTCAGCCAAAGTCATTGCCACGCGTGCAGACTTGATAAGCGCACTCGATCGTCTGGGTTTCAACACTATACCCTCAAGCGCAAATTTTATTTTTACACGCCACCCCCAGCATGCTGGCGCACAACTATATCAAGCCTTACGAACAAAAGGGATTGTGGTGCGCCACTTTAATTTACCGCGCATTGAAGATTTCTTACGTATTACCATTGGCACCGATGCACAAAATGCCGAATTAATCCAGGCCCTACAAGAAATTGTTTAGTGTTTATTGATTTGGTACTAAGTGCTGGTTTTCTTGATGCGCATTTCTGCAGCCCGCGCATGCGCCTGTAGACCTTCGCCATGGGCAAGCGTGCTAGCGATACGACCTAAAGTTTGAGCGCCAGCTTCGCTAACTTCAATCATGCTAGAGCGTTTGACAAAATCGTACACCCCTAAAGGCGAAGAAAAACGGGCAGTGCGGGCAGTTGGCAAAACATGGTTTGGGCCTGCACAATAATCGCCTAAAGCTTCGCTAGTGTAGTTACCGATAAAAATTGCGCCTGCATGGCGAATCAACTCTGCCCACTGTCGCGCATCTTGTGCGCAAATTTCTAAATGCTCAGGTGCAATAGTATTGGCAATTTCACAAGCCTGCCGCATATCAACTACATGAATGAACAACGCCCGCTTAGATAAAGAGGTGCGAATGACTTCTTGGCGCGGCATTTCGGGCAAGAGTTTTTGAATACTCGCATCGACTTGATCGATAAAATTGGCATCGGGGCAAACTAAGATTGATTGAGCCAATTCATCATGCTCTGCTTGGGAAAATAAATCCATAGCAACCCAATCGGGATTGCCGGTGCCGTCACAAATAATTAAAATTTCCGAAGGACCCGCAATCATATCGATACCAACCTTACCAAATACCCTTTGCTTAGCTGCAGCTACATAGGCATTGCCAGGTCCGACAATTTTATCGACCGCAGGAATCGTGGTTGTGCCATAAGCTAAAGCAGCAATTGCTTGAGCACCGCCTATCGTAAACACCCGATCAACCCCTGCTAAATAAGCTGCCGCCAAGACTAGATCATTGCGACTTCCATCGGGCGTAGGCACCACCATAATGACTTCAGGCACCCCCGCTACTTTGGCTGGAATGGCATTCATTAATACGGATGATGGATAGGCCGCTTTCCCTCCCGGCACATAAATACCAACTCGATCGAGCGGTGTTACTTTTTGTCCCAGCCGCGTACCATCTGCTTCGGTGTATTCCCAACTTTGACAGCCCGCATTTTTAAGCTGCTGATCATGGTAGCTACGAATGCGCGCTGCGGCAGTATTTAAAGCCTGCGATTGCTCGATGGGTAATTGAGCATACGCATTTTTTAATTCATTGGGCAAAATTTCTAAAGCGCTAGCAGTTTGCGCCTGCAAGCGATCAAATTGACTGGTGTACCTAAGCAAAGCTTGATCGCCTTGATTTTTGATTGCCAGAATAATCTCAGCCACCTTGAGATCAATTGCTACATCCTCTGCAAGTGGAATAGATAGGCTAGCTAACAAGGTTTGTTGAAAATTAGCCGCGCTGCTATCGAGCCGCTGAATTTTCACGCTTGCGCTCATGACTGTAATTGATCTAGAAGGGGCTGTATTTGGCTGCGCTTACGTTTGTAAGCGGCCTGATTAACAATTAAGCGTGCACTAATATCTGCAATGTGCTCAACCTCAACCAAGCCATTGGCTTTTAAAGTGTTGCCCGTTGAAACCAAGTCGACAATCGCATCGGCTAAACCAACTAAAGGTGCTAACTCCATTGAGCCATATAACTGAATAGTGTCAACATGAACTCCTTTATTAGCAAAGTGGTCGCGCGCGCAATTGACATATTTAGTGGCAACCCGTAATCGCGAGCCCTGCTGAACTGCCGCAGCATAATCAAAGCCAGCGCGGACGGCAACAGCCATGCGACATTTGGCAATTCCCAAATCAATTGGCACATACAAGCCTTCACTGCCTTTTTCAAGCAAGCTATCTAGCCCTGCTACGCCAAAATCGGCGCCACCAAATTGAACATAGGTTGGCACATCGGCAGCGCGCACAATGATGAGGCGTACGTCGGCATGCGAAGTCTCAATAATGAGCTTACGTGATTTTTCAGGATCCTCTAAGGGCCGTATTCCAACCCGACTGAGGATCGCCACTGATTCTTCGAAGATACGCCCCTTCGAGAGGGCTAGAGTCAACTTCATTTAGCAATTATTTCACGCGCTGGATGTTAGCGCCTAATTGTGTCAATTTTTGCTCCATTCGGTCATAGCCACGGTCGAGGTGATAGATCCGTTCAACCTGGGTTTCGCCTTGAGCTGCCAAGCCTGCTATGACCAAGCTGGCTGAGGCTCGCAGGTCCGTAGCCATGACAATGGCACCTGATAGGCTTTCAACCCCTTGGGCTACGGCATTATTGCCATCAATTGCAATATCGGCTCCAAGGCGATTGAGTTCTTGGACGTGCATAAACCGATTTTCAAAAATTGTTTCGGTCATAGTGGCGCTTCCGCTAGCGATGGCATTTAGGACCATAAACTGTGCCTGCATATCGGTCGGGAAAGCTGGGTATTCAGAGGTTGTAAAACTGACTGGCTTAGGGCGGCCAGCCATGCTTGCCGCAATCCAATCGGGGCCTATTTCGATTTTTAAGCCAGCTTCGCTAAGCTTGGCCAATAAGGCCTCTAAATTATCAGGGCGACATTGCTTCACTAAAATATCACCCCCAGTGACTGCTACGGCACATAAAAATGTACCCGCTTCGATGCGATCCGGAAGAATCGTGTGTGTTGTGCCATGTAGCCGCTCAACTCCCTCGATGACCAAACGGTCTGAACCAAGACCTACAATCTTGGCCCCCATCTTCACTAATAATTCGGCCAAATTACCGACCTCGGGTTCGCGTGCTGCATTTTCTAAAATTGTGGTGCCTTGCGCTAAACAGGCTGCCATTAATAAATTTTCCGTGCCAGTAACCGTAATCATGTCGGTCAAAATAGTAGCACCCAAAAGGTGTTCGGCTTGAGCCTGAATATATCCGCCTTTAATTTTGATGCTAGCACCCATGGCTTTCAAGCCTTTAATGTGCTGATCAACGGGTCGCGCTCCAATTGCGCAGCCGCCGGGCAAAGATACTTTGGCGCTATGCATCCTAGCTAACAAAGGTCCCAAAACTAAAATTGATGCGCGCATGGTTTTGACCATCTCATAAGTTGCCTCGGGCCGCGGAATATGGGCGGCATTCAAAATCACGTGGCTACGTATAGCAGGATCGGGAAAGTTAACTATCACCCCCATTTGTTGCAAAATTTTGAGCATGGTACGAACATCTTGCAAATCGGGCACATTGAGAAGTTCAATCGGTTCAGTTGTTAAGAGGCTGGCACACAAAATGGGTAAGGCAGCGTTTTTTGCGCCAGCGATCAAGACCTCGCCATGCAGTGGGTTACCACCAGTCATCCGCAACTTATCCATAAAATTAGCGCTTATTAAGTAGGGGGATTTGCAAGATATTCACTCGGCGTAAAAGCCTTAATAGAAAGGGCGTGTACCTCGGCCTTCATGCGCTCACCCATGGCTGCGTATACCAGTTGATGACGTTGAACTAAACGCTTACCTTCAAAATCAGGGCTCACAATCGTGGCATAAAAATGTTGACCATCACCCTCAACCAGTAAATGAGTGCAAGCAATACTCTGTTTTATATAAGACTCAATTTGTTCTGGTGTAGGAAACATGTTTATTCCAATTCTATTTTTAATAGCGTAATTTGAAACCGGTCTGCAATAAGCGCAGGGCAAGAGCTGAAACGGCAATAAAAAAACCAGCCACAATAATGAGGCTGATCCATGGAGAAACATCAGACACGCCAAAAAACCCAAAACGAAACCCATCAATCATATAAAAAAATGGATTGAAATGTGAGACCATCTGCCAAACTGCTGGCAAGCTATGAAGTGAATAAAAAACACCCGATAACATCGTGGCCGGCATGATTACAAAATTTTGAAAGGCGGCAAGTTGATCATATTTGTCGGCCCAGATACCGGCAATTAATCCCATGCCGCCCAAAATAGCAGCACTTAATAATGCAAATACTACGATCCATAGCGGATATTCAAAACTGGGCGGTACAAACCAGATAGTAATTAATAAGACACCCGATGCAACTGCGATACCGCGCACGATTGCAGCAATCACATACGCAGCATAAAACTCAAACGAGCTTAATGGCGCTAAGAGTACAAAAATTAAATTACCCATAATTTTCGACTGAATGAGCGATGAAGAAGTATTTGCAAAAGCATTTTGCAATAAACTCATCATCACTAAACCTGGCACTAAAAATGCGATGTAGCTAATGCGCTCATAGACTAATACTTTGCCTTGTAATACTTGGCCAAAAATTAACAAATACAGTATGGCCGTTAATACGGGAGCGGCGACGGTCTGAAAACTCACCTTATAAAAACGTAGCACCTCTTTATACAAGAGCGTAGGAAAGCCGCTCCCGTATGCAATTGCAATCGACTTCATACTAAATCACGCGCCATAATGTTGACAAAAACATCTTCTAGATCAACGTCTGCGCTACCACTTTTAGCTGAAACGCCATAGCGGTTAAGTAAGTTTGCGGTGGTATCTAAGGCTACAATTTGACCTTGCTTAAGCATAGCAATGCGTTGGCAAAGTGCTTCAGCTTCTTCTAGGTAGTGGGTGGTTAACACAATCGTGTGACCGTCTTGATTAAGACGACTGACAAATTGCCATAAAGACTGGCGTAATTCAACATCAACCCCAGCAGTGGGCTCATCTAACACAATCACGGGCGGACGATGTACTAAAGCTTGGGCGACTAAAACACGGCGCTTCATACCACCAGAAAGTGAGCGCATATTGCTATCGGCTTTACTGGTGAGATCTAAATTGGCCATGATTTCGTCGATCCAATCCTCATTATTGCGTAGTCCAAAATAGCCCGATTGAAAACGTAACGCTTCACGCACCGAAAAAAATGGGTCAAAAACTAACTCTTGGGGCACGACCCCTAAGAGTCTTCGGGCTAAACGGAAATCGGTTTGCACATTGGTACCCATTACCTTAACCGTGCCAGTATCGGCACGACATAAGCCTGCCAAAATTGAAATTAAAGTTGTTTTCCCAGCGCCGTTAGGACCAAGCAAGCCAAAAAATTCGCCTTGCTCTATTTGTAGCGAAACGTCATTTAAAGCGAGTAACTCACCGTAACTTTTAGAAATCTGATTTACCCATAAAGCTGGGGTCATACAGGCATACCCAATAACTCTGCTACGCCGTAAACTCGAGCTAAGACTGCTAATTTTGGCGGCGTATTGAGAACTAAAAAATAACCCTGCTCTGCCAAGATTTTTTTACGCCAATTTAATAAAACTGCCAATAGTGAAGAATCAAAGTGATTTAAATTCAAGCAATCGATTTCATTTAAGTTTGACCAATTGGCTATGCCATCGGCCTCGATTTGGCGGGCATTTTCAAGCGTTACAGCAGCTGGTAAAAAATAGGGCATTAAAAGAGCCTATTTAATAAAAATTAATAGCTTGACTAGGCAATAACATTAACTGGCCTTACCCGCTGCCAACGCTTTATTGCGGTCTTGCAAAAATTTAATCAGGCCCTCAATGCCATTTTGGCTGATTTGATTGGTAAATTGATTGCGATAAGCTTCAATGAGCCACACACCCATAATATTCATGTCATACACCTTCCAACCAGTGGCAGTTTTTTCTAAGCGGTAATCAAGTGGCACTGGGTCGCCACGCCCTAAAACGACTGTTCTGACGATAACCTCTTTATCGTCTGGAGCAGCACGCAAAGGTTTAAATTGCACTGTTTGATCTCTTAGCTGACTAATGGCTCCTGAATAAGTGCGCATTAACAAGGTCTTGAATTCTTGGGTCAATTGCGTTTGTTGTTCGGCGCTGGCTTTTTTCCAGTTAACCCCCATTGCCATTTCAGTAGTGCGACGCATATCGGTATTGGGAACAATTTTTTTCTCAACCAATTCGACAATGCGAGGAATATTACCCTTTTGAATTTCAGGGTCGGCTTTAACAGATGCCATCACCTCGCTCACCACCGCTTTAATCATACCGTCTGGCGTGGACATATCGGGAGTGGCAGCTGGAGCAGGGCTAGTCACACCCTGTGCCAAGGCAACCGCGCTAAATAAACAAAATCCCCAGGCAATTACTTTCAACATGTTTACGCTTTCTAGCAATAATTGATCTCAACAGCAGAGTGCTAATTTTAGCCTCTCTAGCCTAGCATTACTCGTATGGATTTTCATAGGGCGGCATCAAGGGCTCTTGATCGGTGGTGCGACCATCATTCACTTGGTATGCGCGGCGCTGGATATAAGAATCACGCAAGAAGGTGTACTTGTCAATTGCAGCGCCTTCCAGCAAACTTCCCGCTTCATAATAGGTATTACGGGCGTTAATCACCCGTAACGCAGTAATTGAGTTACGCAAGCCAATATCTTTGACATAAGTAAATAAATAGTCTGATTTAATATCTGCGACAGTGCCAAACGTGTCGCGTACCGAACTTGGGCCAAAAAATGGAAGAACCACATAAGGGCCTGCTGGAATACCCCACACACCAAAGGTTTGCCCCCAATCTTCCTTATGCTTCTCGAGGCCTGCGGGGGTGGCAACATCGAGCAGGCCGCCAAGGCCAAAAATAGTATTGACCATTACCCGCATGAAGTCGTTAAAAGCTAAAGCGGGTTTGCCTTGTAATAGATTATTTAAGGCGGTGTAAATGTCATTGTAATTACCGAAGACATTGTAAATGCCATCACGTACTATTTCGGGCAAGATAAAACGATAAACGCTTGTAATTGGTTTTAAGAAATACTCGTCGAGCACTTCATTAAAGGCAAATACCGCCCGATTCATTGGCTCCCAAGGATCGGCCTCAGACGGTTGAGTGCCCGGTGGAATGGTGGCACAGGCGAATAGTAGGCTAGAAACGAGCGCTAATAAAGCGCGCCGTAAACTTGTTTTCACTTACTTGCGCCTGTATTGCTGCCTTTATCTTGTCCGCTATCGGCAGCTTTGTTATATAAAAATTGACTAATGAGGCTTTCAAGCACGATGGCCGATTGGGTTTGAGCAATCTTGCTTCCTTGCACTAACATTTGATCTGAGCCCCCGGCCTCAAGGCCAAGGTATTGCTCTCCTAATAAGCCTGAGGTCAAAATTTTGGCCGATGAATCTTGGGGAAATTGATATTTTGTATCAATAGTTAGAAGTACGGTGGCCTGATAGGTCTTGTCATCAAAAGATATATTGCCAACACGTCCCACCACCACTCCTGCACTTTTGACTGGTGCGCGCGGCTTTAAGCCACCAATATTGTCAAAGCGGGCGGTCACAGTATATGTTGGTTGAAATGAAATGGCATTCATATTGCCAACCTTGAGGGCCAAAAATAAAGCTGCCAATAGCCCAATCGCCACAAACAGTCCGACCCAAATATCAATTACACTTTTTCTCATAAGAAGCTCAGTTTGTTCTTTCAGTACTTTAATTTGAAAACATCAATGCTGTGAGTAAAAAATCGAGTGCCAAAACCGTCAAGGAAGACAGTACCACCGTACGGGTTGTAGCTCGCGATACCCCTTCAGGTGTTGGTTTTGCCTCGTACCCTTGATACAAAGCAATAAATGTCACCGCTACCCCAAAAACAATACTTTTGATAAAGCCATTACCAATATCACTAAATAAATCGACCCCACCTTGCATTTGTGCCCAAAAGGCCCCCGTATCGACCCCAATTAGCGGTACCCCTACTAAATACCCACCAAAAATACCAACAGCGGTAAATATCGTCGCCAAGATGGGCATTGAAATCATTCCAGCCCATAAGCGGGGTGCCATCACTCGGCGCAAGGGGTCGACCGCCATCATCTCCATTGCCGTTAATTGTTCGCCAGCTTTCATTAAACCAATTTCAGCTGTCAATGAGGTGCCAGCGCGTCCAGCAAAAAGCAGGGCCGTAATTACTGGTCCAAGCTCGCGCGTTAAAGATAAGGCCACCAATAAACCCAGCGCTTGCTCTGATCCATAACGGTTCAAGGTGTAATAACCCTGTAGCCCCAGAACAAACCCTACAAACAAACCTGACACAGTAATGATCACAAATGAATTATTACCAAGAAAAAGAATTTGGTCTAAAACTAAACTTGGTCTACGTAACAGCGAGCCCGAGCGCCACAAAATGGCTAAAAACATTCGAGTGGCATAACCGAGGTCGGTAATATTACTTCGTACAAAAAAACCAATGTCACCAAAAAAGTTGAGGGCTTTATGCATCACTAAATTAACCATTAAAGCCTCATCTCAAAATCATCTTGCAAGCTCATGCCAGGATAATGAAAAGGCACGGGACCATCGGGAGAGGCATCTAAAAATTGACGTACAAAAGGATCAAGCGAATTGCTTAGTTCTGCTGGGGTTCCTGCGGCGCCAATTCTTCCATTAGCAATGAAGTAAACATAGTCGGCAATTGCAAAGGTTTCCTCAACATCATGGGTTACTAATAAACTGGTTGATCCTAGTGCGTCATTTAAATCGCGAATAAGCCGTGCGGTAATGCCTAATGAAATCGGGTCTAAGCCAGCAAAAGGTTCGTCATACATAATTAATGGCGGATCAAGTGCAATAGCGCGAGCTAAGGCAACCCTTCTTGCCATGCCGCCAGATATTTGTGATGGCATTAAATCACGGGCGTTACGCAAGCCAACGGCATTTAATTTCATCATTACCAAAGTCTGCAGTAATTCTTCACTTAAATTAGCATGCTCACGCAAAGGAAAGGCTACATTTTCAAAGACACTAAGATCGGTAAAAAGTGCGCCGAACTGAAAAAGCATACCCATACGCCGACGGGCATGCATTAATTGCCCTGCACTTAACTTGCCGATGTCTTGGCCTTCAAACACAACTTGCCCGCGCTGCGCGGTATATTGGCCGCCAATTAAACGCAGAATAGTGGTTTTACCGCAGCCAGAACCGCCCATGACGGCAACCACTTGACCGCGCTTAAATTCCATATTTAAGCCAGACAAAATTTGCCGCTCGCCTGGATTATAGGAAAAATCAACCTCCCGAATTGCGACCACTACCTCACAAGTAAAGGGTTGGGCTGCAGGTTGGGCTAAGTGGGAAGAGATTGCTTTACTCATACTTAGATTATCTTGGTAAAACCGAAGTTCCCATTAAAAACGCATCGACTGCCTGTGCACATTGACGACCCTCGCGAATTGCCCAGACTACTAAAGACTGTCCGCGGCGCATATCGCCGGCGGCAAATACGTGAGGTACGTTGGTGTGATAAGCCCTATGCCCTTCGACACTAGCTTTAGCATTACCGCGCGCATCTTGTTCGACTCCAAATCCGGTCAAAATCTGCTGCGCAGGAGAAACAAAGCCCATAGCCAAAAGTACTAAATCGGCTTTGATTTCAAATTCAGAATTAGGCATTTCGGCCATCTTGCCATCTTGCCACTCTAAGCGTACCCCAATTAATTTTTCTACTTTACCGTTCTTGCCTTCAAAGCGTTTAGTAGCTACCGACCAATCACGCTCACACCCTTCTTCGTGGGAAGATGAAGTGCGTAATTTAGTCGGCCAATAAGGCCAAACTAGGGGTGTATTTTCATGTTCAGGTGGTTGGGGCAACAACTCAAACTGGGTCACCTGTTTAGCACCATGACGAATCGATGTGCCAACGCAATCCGAACCAGTATCGCCACCGCCAATCACGACAATATGCTTATCGGTAGCACGAATTTGATTCTGCGCATCGCCAGCGACTTCTTTATTTTGGGGAATTAAAAATTCAAGTGCATAGTGAATACCGCTTAACTCTCTGCCTGGTACTGGCAAATCGCGTGGTTGCTCGGCTCCCCCAGAAATAATGACGGCATCAAATGCATTCAGTAATTCTGCTGGGGCGACAGTTTTATGCGAATAATTTTTAATTTTTTCATGCAAGGCCTCTTGCCCAACAAACACACCTGTTTCAAACACAACTCCCTCGGCCTGCATTTGCTCAACACGACGATCAATTAACCATTTTTCCATTTTAAAATCGGGAATGCCATAGCGCAATAAACCGCCTACTCGATCATTTTTCTCATATACCGTCACTTCATGACCAACGCGTGCTAGCTGTTGAGCTGCTGCCATTCCTGCGGGACCCGAGCCAACAATAGCAATTCGTTTGCCCGTTTTATGTTTAGCCGTTTGGGGTTTAACCCAGCCGTTTTCCCAGGCTTTATCAATAATGGCATGTTCAATGGATTTAATACCCACCGGGGTGCGATTAATTGTTAAGGTACAAGCTGCTTCGCAAGGCGCCGGACAAATACGTCCAGTAAATTCTGGAAAATTATTGGTTGAATGCAAAACCTCAATAGCGCTTTTCCAATCACCATGAAAAACTAAATCATTGAAATCGGGAATGATATTGTTAACTGGACAACCATTATTACAAAATGGAATACCGCAATCCATGCAACGAGCACCTTGCACTTGCGCCTCTGCATCTTCTAGAGCCAACACAAATTCTTTGTAATGATGAATACGTTGAGCAGGTGCCTCATAGGTCTCATTGACCCGTTCAAATTCCATAAACCCTGTAACCTTACCCATAAGCTGTTAATTCCTTCTTTTTGCGCAGCACTTAAGCAATAACTAATTTATCTTGATTTTGCGACTTCAGCCACAACTCACCTAAAGCCCGCTTATATTCAGTAGGCAAGACTTTAATAAAGCGGCTGCGCGATTTTTCCCAATCTGCCAAAATTGCTTTTGCACGTTCAGAACCTGTGTGTCGAAAATGTTGCTCAATCAAGTCTTTTAAAATTACTTCATCCGTTAAACGTTCACCGCCATCTTTAACATCAAGTGGTGCATGCCACTCCGCCTTCGGCATTTTCGAAATTTGCTCCGCACTAGATAACACCTTTTCCAAAGTAACCATCGCGGTATTGCAACGCTTTTCAAATAGACCATCCTCATCAAACACATAGGCTATGCCGCCACTCATGCCAGCGGCAAAATTGCGTCCTGTTTCTCCAAGCACTGCGACGGTGCCGCCAGTCATGTATTCGCAACCATGATCGCCCGTGCCCTCAACTACTGTAGTGGCACCTGAGTTACGCACGGCAAAGCGCTCGCCGGCAACCCCATTGAAGAAAGCTTCGCCACTAATAGCACCATATAAAACGGTATTTCCAACAATGATATTTTTAGCCGTATCACCACGGAATTCATGGGGGGCGCGCACAATAACGCATCCACCCGACAAGCCTTTACCAACATAGTCATTGCCATCACCAACCAAATCTAAGGTAATGCCATGAGCTAAAAAGGCCCCAAAACTTTGGCCTGCGGTTCCGTTTAGTTGAATGTGAATCGTATCGGTAGGTAAACCGGCGTGACCATATTGCTGGGCTAGCTCGCCAGATAACATGGCACCTACCGTACGATTAACATTGCGTACCGGCACAATAAAAGAAACTTTTTCGCCACGCGCTAATGCAGGCTCACTCTTTTCGATCAAAATAAGGTCGAGTGCACTTCCAAGATTATGATCTTGCTTTAAGACTTGATAACGTGGCACATCAGCGGGCACACGAGGCGCAGCAAAAATTTTACTGAAATCTAAACCGCGGGTTTTCCAATTGTCAATTCCCTTGCGGGTATCTAGTAAATCGACCCGGCCAATCAAATCATCAAACTTTCGAATGCCAAGTTGTGCCATCAATTCGCGGGCTTCTTCAGCAATAAAAAAGAAGAAGTTCACCACATGCTCAGGTTTACCGGCAAAGCGCTTACGCAACTCTGGGTCTTGTGTAGCAACGCCTACAGGACAAGTATTTAAATGGCACTTACGCATCATGATGCAACCTTCAACAACTAATGGCGCAGTAGCGAAACCAAACTCATCAGCGCCTAATAGCGCTCCAATGACTACATCGCGCCCTGTTTTCATTTGACCATCGGCCTGTACTCGAATTCGGCTACGCAAACGATTCAACACTAAGGTTTGTTGGGTTTCAGCTAAACCCAATTCCCAGGGTGAGCCAGCATGTTTAATCGAGGATAGCGGTGATGCGCCTGTGCCGCCATCATGGCCAGCAATCACTACGTGGTCGGCTTTTGCTTTCGCCACCCCAGCTGCAATAGTACCAACCCCAACTTCAGAAACTAATTTGACTGAGACATCGGCTGCAGCATTCACATTTTTTAAGTCGTGAATCAGCTGGGCAAGATCTTCAATTGAATAAATATCATGATGCGGCGGAGGTGAAATTAACCCCACTCCAGGCACTGAAAAGCGCAAGCTACCAATATAATCTGATACCTTGCTACCAGGTAATTGCCCGCCTTCACCAGGCTTTGCACCTTGGGCCATTTTGATTTGCATTTGATCCGCACTGCGGAGATACTGCGCAGTGACGCCAAACCGACCCGAGGCAACTTGTTTAATTTTGGAACGCAAGGAATCGCCTGCTTGCAGTGGAATATTTGCCTCAACGACATCACTGCCTAATATACTCGCTAGAGTTTCGCCGTTTTTAATCGGAATCCCTTTGAGCTCATTGATATAGCGATTGGGGTCTTCCCCGCCTTCGCCGGTATTAGATTTGCCACCAATACGGTTCATCGCAATTGCTAAAGTGGCATGAGCCTCAGTAGAAATCGAGCCCAATGACATTGCGCCAGTAGCAAAGCGTTTCACAATTTCTTTGGCTGGCTCGACTTCGTCAAGTGGGATAGCTTTGCTTGGATCAATTTTAAATTCAAATAAACCGCGCAAGGTCATCTGCCGCTTACTTTGATCATTAATAATGTTGGCGTACTCTTTGTAAGTCTGATAGCCTTTATCGGCACCAATGCGCGTTGCATGCTGCAACTTGGCAATCGTGTCAGGCGTCCACATATGATTTTCACCCCGAATACGATAGGCGTATTCACCTCCTGCTTCAAGCATATTGGCTAAAACTGGATCTTCACCAAAGGCTGCTTGATGCATTTGCAAAGCCTCTTCAGCTACCTCAAAAACGCCAATGCCACCAATATTAGATGAAGTGCCCCTGAAGTACTGATTAATTACCTCTTGATTTAAACCAATAGCTTCAAAAATTTGTGAGCCGGTATACGACATATAAGTTGAAATACCCATTTTGGACATGACTTTTTGTAAGCCCTTGCCAACTGCCTTAACAAAATTCTTAATTGCTTTTTCGGCCGATAGGTCGCCTGGCAAACCTTTAGCCATTTGTGCCAAGGTTTCCATAGCTAAATAAGGATGAACTGCTTCGGCGCCATAACCCGCTAACAAAGCAAAGTGATGGGTTTCTCGAGCACTGCCCGTTTCGACCACTAAACCTACGCTGGTACGCAATCCTTTTTCAACTAAATGCTGGTGAATTGCCGAGGTTGCTAAGAGCGCAGGAATTGCTACATGATATTGATCTACCTGACGGTCACTGACAATTAAAATGGTATAGCCTGAACGTACAGCATCTGCCGCCTCGGCGCAAAGAGATGCAAGACGTGCTTCAATGCCAGCCGTGCCCCAAGCAACTGGGTAGCAAATATCTAATTCGTACGAACGAAATTTGCCATTGGTGTAATGCTCGATATACCGAATTTTAGTGATATCAGCAAAATCAAGAATCGGCTGGCTGACCTCTAAACGTACTGGCGGGTTGATATTGTTTGTATCTAATAAATTAGGTTTAGGGCCAATAAAAGATACTAAAGACATTACTAGATTTTCACGAATTGGATCAATCGGCGGATTGGTCACTTGCGCAAATAATTGCTTAAAGTAGTTATAAAGGGATTTATTTTTATTCGATAACACGGCTAAGGGGCTATCGTTACCCATCGAGCCAATCGCCTCTTCGCCAGCGCTAGCCATTGGTGCCATTAAGTATTTTAAATCTTCTTGGGTATAGCCAAATGCTTGTTGGCGATCGAGTAATTTTGCGATTGGCCGAATGACTTTTTTTTCATCGATCTGATCGTTAGCAGTTACCATCACCTCATCTAATTTAATGCGGACGGCATCGATCCAACTTTTATAGGGTTTTGCTTTAGCAACGGTATCTTTTAATTCGACATCATCAATAATGCGGCCCTGCTCCATATCAATCATGAACATTTTGCCGGGCTGTAAACGCCATTTATGAACAATCTTACTTTCAGGAATCGCTAATACCCCTGCTTCTGAAGCCATGATTACCAAGTCGTCATCAGTCACGTAATAGCGTGCAGGGCGTAGGCCATTACGATCTAGGGTGGCGCCAATTTGGCGTCCATCGGTAAAGGCCATCGCTGCTGGGCCATCCCATGGTTCCATCATTGAAGCATGGTATTCATAAAAAGCACGGCGATTGATATCCATCATGCTATGTTGTTCCCAAGCTTCTGGAATCATCATCATCATGGCTTGTGCCATAGGATACCCGGCCATTACTAATAATTCGAGGCAGTTATCAAAACAAGCTGTGTCTGATTGGCCTGGATAAATCAATGGCCATAATTTCTGTAAATCATCGCCTAGCACGGGTGAGCTAATTGCCCCGGTACGTGCATTAACCCAATTGACATTACCTTTTACCGTATTTATTTCGCCATTGTGCGCAATCATGCGATAAGGGTGAGCCAATTCCCAAGCTGGAAAGGTATTGGTCGAAAAGCGTTGGTGCACTAAAGCTAGGGCTGAAATAGTTCGTTCATCGGTTAAATCTTGATAGTAGGCACCTACTTGGTTTGCTAGGAGCAGGCCTTTGTAAACAATAGTGCGGGCTGACATTGAGGTGACAAAATATTCTTTGCCATGCTTTAAATGTAAATCTTGAATTGCATGACTGGCTGTTTTACGAATGACGTAAAGTTTACGCTCAAGCGCATCAGTTGTCATAATCTCGCGTCCGCGCCCAATAAAAATTTGCCGAATTACTGGCTCGGTTTTTCTAACCGTGGGGGACATTGGTAATTCGCTATCAATTGGGACGTCTCGCCAACCTAAGACGATTTGTCCTTCAACGCGCACGGTGCGCTCTAATTCTTGCTCACAGGCTAAGCGTGACGCATTTTCTTTTGGTAAAAAAATCATGCCAACGCCATATTCACCTAGGGGAGGTAATATCACTCCTTGAAGTGCCATATCCTCGCGATAGAGCTGATCAGGAATTTGAATCAAAATCCCCGCGCCATCACCCATTAGGGGGTCGGCACCAACTGCGCCCCGATGATCTAAGTTCTCCAGAATTTTTAATCCTTGGATCACGA
The DNA here is from genome assembly GCA_945878885.1 of Polynucleobacter meluiroseus. Classification (GTDB taxonomy): domain Bacteria; phylum Pseudomonadota; class Gammaproteobacteria; order Burkholderiales; family Burkholderiaceae; genus Polynucleobacter; species Polynucleobacter meluiroseus_C. Next base: position 17,403 of record CAMCUP010000015.1, read on the forward strand.
TTTCATGCGTTTTTTTCCCTTTGATGTGCGCAACAAAGCCAACACCACAAGCATCATGCTCATTTTGTGGGTCATAAAGGCCCTGCTTCTGAGGGCGTAATTCGGTGGTCATCATCATTAATCTCGCTCTAGCGCTGGAAAAAAATTAGTGCATTACTAGTTGGGAGGATCAAATATAGGGGAATACCCATTTAGATGCAACAGAAATTAAATGACTCTGTCCCAATTAACATACCCTATTTAACTTATTTTTTTGTATATTAGGGACAGACTCGCTACTTTACCAGCTTGGGTCGCCCACGTGAACGAATTTGCAGGGCATCTAATTGGTTCCTAAAGAACTGTTCAGCCGTTGCTGCAGTAACCCAAGGCTTTGATTTTAATAGGTATTCTGTTATCTCTAAGTCTTCTTGGTGTGGCGCGCCTTCTTTTACGAAATGTTGCCAGGCCAATTGCCGCTCAAATGGAGTGTTCCCTAAGGCCCAAAAGCTTGGGTGGTCAACTAGCCAAGGCTCTACTTTTTCGCCGGTATGGCTCAAGTAACTAGTCCAACTTGAACTATTGGGACTAGATTCATAACCGGCGCGCATTGGATTTAACTCAAGATAGCGCTGGCACCGTAAAAAATGGTCGGCATCAATTAGGGATGAGCGATAGCGCCCCTCCCAAATCGCTCCCGAATGGTTTTGTTGCTGATTGCAATACTGGGCATAACGACGACCCAGAGACTGCATGGTTTTTGCCAATGAATTAGCGCGTAGTGGCGTAATTAAACAATGCACATGATTAGGCATTAATACATAGGCATGTACAGCGCTACCAAATTCTTTGGCGGCGTCGCGTAACCAGTCTAAATAAATTCGCCGATCTGCAGGATTAAAAAAAAGATCTTGGCGATTATTACCGCGAGCCATTATATGCATGGCTTGACCTGGAATCACAATACGCGCTTGACGAGCCATGATTTACATCGTCAGCTAATTCAATTGGCGAATACCGCCCTGTGGTGCAAATTCGGGAATAAACCAATCTCCATCAAATTGCGTCACCCCATCTGGCACAACGCGCACCTCTTCTGGGGAGCCTCTTAACGCAGTCCCCATATACGAAATCCAAATTGGCAAAGCTAAACCCCCTCCCGTTTCCCGGTCTCCCAAGCTAGCTGGCTTATCAAAACCAATCCATGCGATTGCAACTACCTTTGGGTTATAGCCGGCAAACCAGGCGTCATGAGAATCGTTAGTAGTCCCCGTTTTACCAGCAATATCAGCACGCCCTAATTTTGCCCTGGCGCTTCCAGCAGTGCCAGTTTTCGTTACCTCTTGCAACATGCTATCAATCACAAACGCCGTTCTGGCATCGAGCACGCGTGTGCCACCTTCATGCACCCGAATTGGTTGTGCTTCAAATAAAACTACGCCTTTGTTATCGATCATTTTTTCTATTAAAAAGGGATCAACCCGATAGCCGCCGTTCGCAAAGACACTGTAAGCAGCCGCCATTTGCAATGGGGTTACTGAACCTGCCCCCAATGCCAGGGTTAAGTAAGGTGGATGTTTTTCTGGCTCAAAACCAAAACGCTGAATATATTCTTGTGCATAAGACGGGCCAATGGTACGTAGCAGCCTTACAGATACAACATTTTTTGATTTGGCCAAGGCAGTGCGTAAACGCATGAAACCCTCATATTTACCATCGTAGTTTTTAGGCTCCCAAGCTTGGCTACCCGTTTCTAAAATTCCAATAGAGATCGGTGCATCATTGACAACTGTACTTGAAGAAAAACCTTTTTCAAGCGCCGCAGCATAAATAAATGGCTTAAAAGAAGATCCTGGTTGCCGCAGTGCCTGTGTAACGTGATTAAATTGCGTGCGATGAAAATCAAAACCACCCACCAAAGATAAGATTGCGCCATTTTCTGGATTCATTGATACAAAAGCAGCCTCGACCTGCGGAAGTTGGGCCAACTTCCAAATACCGTCTTCAGATAAAAGTCGCACAATAGCGCCGGGTCGTAGTCGTTTTTTAGGTTGCGAGCTATCCGTGAGCGAAGCTAAAGCCAGCTTCATACCATCCCCTTTTATCGCAATCACATCACCTGTTGCAATTATTACCTCAAGCTCTTTGGGCCTTACTTCTAGGACTACACCAGTCTGTAGCTCGTCTAAGGGTGGATGTTCTAGCAAAGCGTCATCAATTGCCCGCTGACGCTTCAATTTATCTTCAGGTAATTCGATAAAGCCCTCTGGACCACGATAGGCATGACGTAAATCGTATTCAAAAATTCCTCGGCGCACTGCGCGATAGGCCGCATCTTGATCAGCCTTTAAAAGCGTAGTGTAAACATCTAGACCTTGTGAATAAATCGCATCGCCATATTGGGCAAATAAAATTTGTCGCACCATTTCGGCAGCAAAATCGGCGCGGGTTCTAAATTCATTACCTAAACCTCTGACGCGCAATTCTTCCTTCATCGCTGTGTCGTATTCTGCTGGAGTGATATAGGATAAATCGCGCATGCGCTGCAAAATATATTCCTGGCGGGCCTTAGCACGGCGATAATTACTCACCGGGTTATAAGCTGATGGCGCCTTTGGTAAACCAGCCAGCATTGCTGCTTCAGCAATGCTTATATCCTTAATGTCTTTACCAAAATAAATCTGTGCTGCACTAGCAAACCCATAAGCGCGTTGGCCTAAAAAAATTTGATTCATGTAAATTTCAAGAATTTTGTCTTTACTAAGCTCTGCTTCAATTTTCCAGGCTAATAGAACTTCATAAATTTTGCGACTAAAGGTTTTTTCATTACTCAAGAAAAAATTACGCGCGACTTGCATCGTAATGGTTGATGCCCCTTGAGCTAAACGTCCGCGCAAATTGGCAAGGCCCGCACGTAACACTCCAAAATAATCAACTCCGCCATGTGAATAAAAACGATCATCTTCAATTGATAAGACTGCATTTTTCATTTGTTGTGGCATTTGATTCAGCGGCACTAACTTACGCCGCTCTTCGCCAAACTCACCAATTAAGACTTTATCAGCGGTATAAATTCGCAACGGTTCTTTAGGGTTGTAATCAGTTAAAGCCGAAATGCTCGGTAAATTTGGCTTAGCAATAATAAAAGCATAAGCCAGTAGCAAGCTGATCAAGATTGCGCAGACCAGACCCAAAATCAATATTGCCTTCACTAGTGGGCTGCGAATCGCCGTCCAAAAGGAATGGTTGCCGGAATTCAGCTGGGGACGTAGAGGCCTACCAGGCTGTTTACGAGAATCTTGCGGCAGAGGTGGCCTGTCTTGTGGGGTTTGCGCCATAAGCCTGAATTATAAGAGCCATGCCTAAATCAGCTGATTCCTACACACCAATCAACCTTAGTTGCTAGCTTTAACTCGGCTAATCGAAAAAAATAAGGGGTGCCATTACGTAAAATTACTTCACAATCTTTTGATGCTATTTTAAGCGTTCTCGGTGATGATCCAGTGATGCAGAGCCCAGCGCATTTAGCTGCAGAGCCAGATCTTTCCCCCCGCCAGCAAAAAAATCCTGCCCCTCAAGTAGCGCAGGCTGAAGCCCAGAACAATCTTGGCCTTAAGCCGCCCTCGCAAATGCGTTCGTCCTTAACCACATCGGCTAATTTAGTGCCAAGCTTAATCGGCCTTTTATGTATTTGTACCCTAGCTTGGATGCTCTATGCATTAAATGCCCTTGATCAAGCAAGCCGCGCCCAATTTCAAGCCCTCGAATCCAAAACGCTAGCCCTTAAACAAACCCTTGTAGAGCAAGAAGACGCTTTAGCGACCCATCAAGAAGAACTCATTGAGCAGCTCGAAAACATACAAGCTACTGCATTGGCTGCGGCTAATCGTAACGCTAAAGCTGCACATCATCCATTACGCCAAGAAATCCTCGAACGAGAGCGCACCATGAAAGCCCAAGAGGCTAACTTAAGCCGCTGGCAATACTTAGGTATTAGTAAAACAGGCCAAGGGGTTTCAGCTTTTTTTCATACTGGCGAAAAAACCATTATTTTGGCACTTAATTCATCGGTGTTAGGCACATGGGTATTAACCGAAGCCGGCGCTGAGCACGCAAAAATTACTGCGGCCACTGGCAAAGTAATAATTCTTAAATTAAAACGGCTACCATGACCTTGAAAAATAATTTTTTTATTGGTTATTTGCTTCGGCTATTTTTTTTACTGGTTTTTTTAACCCTACTACCAATTGCAGTAGTGCTTGCAGAACCCTTTTTAAGTGGCCCATCAGCTCAGCAACCAGAAGCAAAATCGGCGGTGCAGCAAAAAAACCTAAGCCTTCACTTTGCCAATATCGAAGTTAGTGAGCTACTCAAAGAATTGGCGCGGCTTGGGCAAACCAATTTTTTAATTAGTGAATCGATCCGTGGTTCAATTTCAGTTGATTTACACCACATTCCCTGGAGTAGTGCTGTGCAATCAATTTTGGCTAGCAAAGGTTTAAGTATGTTGCGGCATGGTGATATTTTTTGGATTGGGCCATATGCAGAAATTAATGCTTTTCAAAAGCACCGACGAGAAGATGCCGCATTGCCATTTGGTGGCGACCACCCACAAAGCCCAAGACAAATTTTGATCGAGGCCCGCATCGTTGAAGCAGACGATCGCTTTGCTCGTGATCTTGGCGCTAAACTTAGTTTTCTCGGCGAAGGAGCGAGCACCCATTTGCAGCCCAAAGTGAATGCTGGCTTTGACTTAGCTACTTCTGGCTTAAATGGCTTTAACCCAATCAGCGCAGCCGCAACCCTATTATCTAAAAATGCGAGCAGTCTTTTGCAAGCAGAGCTTTCAGCACTTGAGGCTCAAGGGCAAGGAAAAGTTATTTCAAATCCTCGCATTATGACCTCCGATCAAGTCAAGGCAACTATTGAGCAAGGTACCGAATTACCGTATCAAGTCTCATCCCAAAGTGGCAGTAAATTGCAATTTCGTAAAGCTAACCTTCGACTCGAGGTGATCCCAAAAATTCACCCTGACGGAATGATTTCGATGTTGGTTGGCATCACAAAAGACACTATTGGCATGAAAACTGAGCAGGGCTATGCTATTGATACCAAAACCCTAAGCTCGGAAGTAACCGTTGAAAATGGTGGCACGGTCATTATTGGCGGAATTTATCAAACCACCGAGCGGGAAGACATCGTAAAAGTGCCTTTACTAGGTGATATACCCATTCTGGGCCATTTATTTAGGCATAGTGCCAAACTAAAAGATAAAAAAGAGTTGTTAGTTTTCATCACCCCTACCGTTCTGACTAAACCCTAATAAAATCATGGAGTGAACCCTTTCTCTAGCACTTCAAATAATATTTTCTTAATTGGCCTAATGGGGGCCGGTAAGTCTACGGTTGGCAAATTGTTGGCGCGCAAACTAGGGCGCCGATTTATTGACAGCGACCATGCAATTGAAGAGCGCTGTGGCGTCAAAATTCCGCTAATTTTTGAAATGGAGGGTGAGCCTGGATTTCGCAAACGCGAAGCGCAAATGATTGCTGAATTAACTCAAGAAAATGACCTTATACTAGCCACTGGTGGCGGCTCTATTCTTGCGCTAGAAAATCGGGCAGCCTTAATTTCACGTGGCGTGGTAATTTATCTTCATGCCAATCCCAATGAGCTTTGGCACCGTACCAAAGGTGGCGAGGGCAGGCCACTATTGCAAAATGGTGACCCACGACAAATTTTGACTAAGCTTTATGCTGAGCGTGATCCACTTTATCGCGAAATTGCCACCCATATTATTGAAACAGGTAAGCCTAGTGTTAACCAATTGGTTCATACTTTGTTGATGCAACTAGAATTAGCCCCATGAATACACTCACAGTCAACCTGGGTAAGCGTAGCTATCCAATCTATATTGGTAGCGGTTTAATTGATCAAGCCATACTATTTCAACCTCATCTAACAGGCGAGGCGGTATACATTGTGAGTAATACGACAGTAGCGCCACTTTATGCAGAGGCGCTCAAATCAACCCTTACCCAACTTCAGAAACAGGTGCATCTAATTACTTTGCCTGATGGCGAGCCATACAAAGACTGGGCTCACTTACAAACCATTTTTGATGCACTACTTCAACATGGCGCCGATCGGCACACTACCCTTATTGCGCTTGGTGGCGGGGTAATTGGCGACATGACCGGCTTTGCTGCAGCTAGCTTTATGCGCGGCGTTCAATTTATTCAAGTGCCCACCACGCTCTTGGCCCAAGTCGATTCCTCGGTTGGCGGAAAAACCGGCATCAATCATCCGCTTGGTAAAAATATGATTGGGGCATTTCATCAGCCAGTTGCCGTTATCGCTGATTTAAGGACTCTACAAACCTTACCTGCCCGCGAACTCTCCGCTGGGCTTGCAGAAGTCATTAAGCACGGTGCTATGGCTGATGCCGATTTTCTTAACTGGATTGAAAAAAATGCTGCTGCTTTATTAGCCTGCGAACCAATGGCGCTAGCTCATGCAGTCTTACGTTCTTGCGAAATTAAAGCCGCTGTAGTCGCGGCTGACGAACGTGAAAATAATATTCGTGCAACTTTAAATTTTGGCCATACATTTGGCCATGCAATTGAAGCGGGTCTCGGCTATGGCAAATGGCTGCATGGTGAAGCAGTTGGCTGCGGTATGGTGATGGCCGCTGATCTCTCGATGCGCTTAGGAAAAATTCAACCTGCTGAAGCAGAACGTCTAAAACAACTGATTCATACAATGCATCTGCCAACTGTTGCACCTAAGTTTGGCTCTGAACGTTACTTTGAATTAATGCAGCTAGACAAGAAAACTGCTGGGGGGCAAATTCGCTACGTCGTGCTTGATCATCTTGGTGCAGCTGTAATTGAAAACGTACCTGAGGCGCTAGTAAAAGAAACCTTGCTGGCTACTGGTGCTACGTAGTTTTACGTTGTTCTGTTTTAATGCACTTCTAGTTTAATAGCTTGACCAGCCTGCGCACTTACAAACTGTGATAAATCGCTCAATAGTTCTCTGCCGGTTTTATGGTCGACCCACCTTGGTGCTAGGAAGCTACCAGCCCAACGGTAATGAAAACCTCCGGCCTTAGCTGCTACCCAAATTTCGTGCAAGGGGGGTTGGCTATTAATTACGATGACACTTCGATCACGAAAGCAAATATTAATCACATTACCTCCTTGTCGCTCAACATCTAAATCAAGATCTAAATTATCATCGGCGGTCTCTAGGGCCTCCTCGAGCGAATGTAATAGTTGACTAGCTAGCTGATGAAATTGTTTATCGTCAATGGGTTCAGCCGCTGAGGTGTTGGTAGGATGCTGCATGCTATATTCAATCATTCGTTTTAGAGACTTTCATGATAGCGATTCTTACTCGAGCCTTTATAATTTGCGCCATAATGTCCCTCATAGGATGCGGGATAAGAGGGCCCCTATATTTACCAAGCGTACCAAATATACCCTCTATTCCTGCCCAAGTTGAGCCCAAAGGCAAGCTTTACCCTGCGCCTAGCCCAAATAGCGATGTTGATAGTAATGCCACCGCATCTGAGGAAAGTAAATGAGTAGCCAGCCACCTAATCCATTGCCTGCCTTAACAAACTTAGTGGGGTTCTCTGAGCGCAATGGCTGTTGGTTTGCCGAAGAAATACCCTTAACGCAACTAGCAGAACAATTTGGTACGCCGCTCTATATTTATAGTAAACGAGCCTTAGAAACTGCTTTTGCCGCCTATGAACGAGCCTGTTTTACTCTTAAAGGCAAAAGGCGCGCAAGTATTTTCTTTGCGGTAAAAGCAAATAGCAATCTAGCAGTAATGAATTGTTTTAAAGAGCTAGGTGCTGGCTTTGACTTAGTTAGTGGTGGCGAGTTAGATCGTGCCCTAACAATTGGCGCGAAACCATCGAGCCTAGTTTTTGCTGGAGTTGGTAAATCTGCTACAGAAATTCGGCAAGCCCTTACCGCTGGGGTGAAGTGCTTAAATGTTGAATCGATTGCCGAACTCGAACAAATTAATCGAATTGCTAGGGAATTATCTTGTCGAGCACCAATTTCCTTGCGCGTTAATCCAGATGTAGACGCACTAACCCATCCCTATATTTCTACTGGCCTTAAAGACAATAAATTTGGCATTGCTTATCATGAAGTTTTAAAAACCTATCGTGAGGCTGCTCTACTTGCGCAACTAGATATAGTTGGAATTGACTGTCACATTGGTTCGCAAATAACAGCCACAGCACCGTATCTAGATGCAATTGATAAAGTACTTGATTTGGTAACACAACTCAAAAAAGAGGGCATCATTTTGCGCCACCTTGATTTAGGTGGTGGGTTGGGTATTGATTATGGGCCTGAAGATCCTCCAGCTATTACTGAATTTACAACCACCATATTGGATCATGTCGCAGCCCGTGGCTTTGAAGATTTAGAAATCCTCTTAGAGCCAGGTCGCTCTCTTGTTGGTAATGCTGGAATCTTAATCACTCGCGTTGAATATCTTAAACATGGTGCGAGTAAAAACTTTTGTGTTGTCGATGCTGCGATGAATGATTTGATGCGGCCAGCACTTTATGGCGCTTATCACAGCATAGTGGCAGTTCAACAGCAGGCTGCGGAACCATTGACTTACGATGTGGTTGGGCCAGTTTGTGAATCGGGCGACTGGCTTGGTAAAGATCGTTTGCTAGCAGTTAAGGCTACCGATTTGCTCGCGATTTTATCGGCAGGTGCCTATGGCTTTACTATGTCATCAAATTACAATAGTCGCCCAAGAGCAGCTGAAATTATGGTTGATGGTGACCGCGCTTTTGTGATTCGCGAACGCGAAACTGTAGCCGAGTTATGGTCGAAAGAGCGCCTCTTACCAAAATGAAAATAGCGCGATTGCGCTTAATGCAATCCAGCCATGTAATCGGTAACTGCTTTCATTTCAAGATCGGATAATTTAACTGCAATCATGTTCATTTGCACATTTTTACGAGTACCATCGCGAAAATAAGCTAGCTGAGTTGCGTTATATTCGGCCCACTGGCCACCCAAACGGGGGTATTGTGCAGGAATTCCAGCACCATTTGGGCTGTGACAGGCTGAGCAAGCAGGGATACCTTTAGCAGCGATGCCGCCACGATAAATCAATTGTCCTAGCTCAATACTGGCCTTATTTTGCACTTCGCCTTGAGGAGGGGCTTGTTTTACCAAAAAAGCCGCCAGATTAAGCATGTCTTGCTCAGTTAAGGCTGCCACCATACCCATCATGATGGCATTGGCACGGGTGCCATCTTTATAGTTTTTTAATTGTTTCGCCAAATAAGTGCCATGCTGAGCCGCTAATTTGGGCCAAGTAGCCACCGCGCTCATACCCTTGGGGCCATGGCAGGTGATACAAGCTACCACGCCACGACTTGTATCGCCGTTGTTATAAAGGGCTTCTCCTACTGTCGCATCAGCCTTGAGGGCTTTGGGCACCAGAACTGGGGCTGCGGCTGGAGCAGAAACTGCAGCCGTAGGGGCAGCAGCTGGAGCTACGCTGGGCGCCGCCGCCGTAGGCTTAGCGGGCTCGTTGGCAGTCGCTAAACCAGCAAACGCCAATACTAAGAAAATACTGCAAAAACCCAAAAAAAGTTGTTTTAATCGAGTTAATTTGGAGATTTGGGAGCTATGAAGCATTATGTTTACCTTGGCAAAATTTCCTCAGTAGATTGGCTTGGTAATTACCCAGTCAATCCCTTTGATCTTTAATAATTTAAGTGATTTTACAATAGCGTTTCCAGACATGTCTAAACTCTTTCAAGCCCGTTTTTTTACCACCGTAAATAGTCTAGCTTGCTTACCGCAAGGGCCGCTGCGAGAGGTAGCGTTTGCGGGGCGCTCGAATGCTGGAAAATCGAGCGCAATTAATGTTTTGTGCAATCAAAAACGCTTGGCTTTTGCCAGCAAAACCCCTGGTCGCACGCAACACATTAATTATTTTGGCTTATTTGCCAAAGACAATTTACTCGCTTATTTAGTCGATTTGCCTGGCTATGGCTATGCTGCTGTCAATCATGAAACACGTTACCACTGGAATAGCTTGGTTAGTGACTATCTACAAGAACGCAGCGCATTAGTTGGGATGATTTTAATTATTGATTCACGCCGCGGCATGACCGACTTAGATGAACAAATGATTCAATGGTTTTTGCCTACTGATAAGCCAATTCATTTGCTCTTGAGTAAATGCGATAAGCTCAACAAAAGCGAATGTCGCCATACCTTAGAGGCTGTCGAAAAAAGATTGGCTGAGCTGGCTGATTCAGTGGCCAATTTTCCAGCACCAAATCAGCAATTGTCTGCGCAACTCTTTTCCAGCACAAAACGCGTTGGGCTAGAAGAAGCAGATAAAATTATTATCAATTGGTTATTTGATGCCCCAACTCAATCGAATGTCTTAACCCAACCGAACGGCCTAACTCAACTGAATGCTCCAATTCAAACGGAGGAAAACTAAATGAACCCACTCCATTTTCCCGCCCATCGCCCTCGTCGTATGCGCCGCGACGATTGGTCTAGACGCTTAATGCAAGAAAACCGCTTAAATGTAGATGATTTAATTTATCCGGTTTTTTTATTAGAAGGTAGCAAGCAATCGCGGCCGATTGCTTCTATGCCTGGAATCAATCGAGTTTCGCTCGATCTACTTTTTGAGGTGGCGCAAGAATGCATGGAGCTTGGCATTCCGGTAATGGCGCTTTTTCCAGTCATTGATTCCTCATTAAAAACACCCGATGGCAAAGAGGCTCTTAACCCCAATGGCTTAATTCCGCGTGCAGTTGAAGCCCTAAAAGCCCGCTTTCCTAATTTAGGCATCATGACCGATGTTGCGCTTGATCCCTATACTAGTCATGGGCAAGACGGTATCTTGGATGAGCAAAATCGCCTTTTAAATGACCTCACTACTGGTGTTCTGGTACAACAAGCGATTACTCAAGCGCAAGCTGGCGTTGATATTGTTGCACCTTCTGACATGATGGATGGTCGCATTGGTGCGATTCGCGCTGAGCTTGAAAAACTGAATTTGATTCATACTCGCATCATGGCGTATTCTGCTAAATATGCTTCGGCTTTTTATGGGCCCTTTCGAGATGCCGTTGGTTCAGCAAAAAATTTAGGTAAGGCTGATAAAAAAACCTACCAGATGAATCCTGCAAATAGTGCTGAAGCATTAGCTGAAACTGCGCTCGATATCAGTGAGGGCGCCGATATGGTAATGGTCAAACCAGGAATGCCCTATCTTGATATCGTTCGCCAAGTTAAAGATGCTTTTTCTTATCCTACCTATGCCTATCAAGTTAGCGGCGAATATGCCATGCTCAAAGCTGCCGCCCAAAATGGTTGGCTTGATCATGATGCAGTCATGATGGAAAGTTTAATTGCCTTTAAGCGGGCTGGCGCGGACGGCGTCTTAACTTACTTTGCTTTAGAGGCCGCGCGCTTATTAAAAAATAAATAAATTATTGATCAGTAAAAATTATTAGTAACTCAGCTATATTTTACTGTTGCAATTTAAGATAATCTAAAAAATGCTGTGCTGACATAAACCCAATTACTCGCCGGGTTTTTTGCTCACGCCCTTCTGCATCAAAAAATAAAATAGCTGGCGGCCCAAATAAATTAAATTGCTTAAGCAGAGCTTGGCTTTCGGGGGTATTAAGGGTCACATCGGCCTGCACTAAATTAAACTTACCCAAAGCTTGAGTCACTGCAGAATTAGCAAAGGTAAGGTGTTCCATTTCTTTGCAGCTAATACACCAGTCAGCATAAAAATCGAGCAGCACAGGTCGTTGATCTAGTTTGGCTTTTGCTAACACTTGGTTTAATTCAGCGGTAGACCGAATAACCGTGAAACTTAAATTAGGTGCAATGATACGTTGTGCACCTGGCGCAGACTGAATTTGTGATTTACTCGTAAAAAAAGCATTAGGCCCAGAGAAAAAAGCGGGCCAAACAATCCAAATGGATAGAGCAACCAATAAAACCCCTAAGGTACGCTGTAGCCATACCATCCAATTGCCAGTTGTCGGTATCAAGACCCGCACTTCTAAGGCAATGAATAGTAGCGGTAAACCCATGCCAAGAGCCATGATAAATAACAGGCCACCGCCAAGCGCTACAGACCCCGTTTGCGCAATAAAAGCCAAAACTCCCGCTAACGGTGCAGTAATACATGGGCTGGCGATTAAGGTTGAGAGCCCCCCTAAAATGAATGCGCCAACGATACTCCCGCCTTTTTGGCGCCCTGCAAACTGGTCTATTGACTGATGCCAAGCATGCGGTAAACGTAGGTGATAAAAACCAAATAGGCTTCCAGCTAGAGTTAATAGCACTAGACCAAAAGCCAATAAAACGTAAGGATTTTGCAGCGCAACCTGAGCGCCACTTCCTAATGCTGCCATCAACATGCCTGCCAATGAATAAAGGCATGCCATGCCTAATATATAGGCGCTGGCTAAAACTGCAGCGCGCCTTTTTTTAATGGCCTGATTGGTGCCCGAATTAAAAATAATGCTCGATAAAATGGGTAACATTGGCAAAACGCAGGGAGTAAAGGCCAGGGCAATTCCTAAAATAAAAAAGGCTAAAAATAAATAGGGGGTTGTGGCTTGTTCTAAAAATTGATTAACTGCATTGATGTCATCACGCTGCCCCAATAAGCCAATTAAATTTAGTTTTTCAGGGGGTAATGGCGCCATCGCTGCATCATCAGGCACGGGTTTGACCTTAACTCCTGGAGCCGCTAAATTAAAGTTAAGCGTCATGGGGGGATAACAAATTCCTCCATCAGCACAGCCTTGTAATTCTATTTGCAAGCGCAAACCCTTGGCACTATTAGCAACTTCAATGACGGCTTTTTCGGTGCCACTGATTGCTTGATTTAAATTAATTTGTACCTGAAATGGCGCTTTATAGATAATGAGATTTTTATTAAACGTAGCATCAAATTTATTTTCGCCAGTGGGTAAAGTTGGCTGAAATCGATGGCTTGGCTGACCATTTTCAAGCACATGAAATTGCAATGACTGCTGATAAATGTAATAGCCTTTAACTGGCTTGTATTCAATTTCAACTTGCCTGCCATTTTCTAGCCAAGTGGCTTGAACTTGAAAAGCTTTTTCAGGCGGCAAAAAATCTGGCGCTGCAAAAGCGCTAGAAAGTAGTAAGCTAAGGGTGAGTAGAACGGTAAATAAGGTCTTGTTTAGCTGCATCGGTTTAATTCTGTCCTAAATAAATAAAAAAAGCCAGACCTAAGTCTGGCTTTGCACTATACCTCAACCGCGCCCTTAAGCTGGACTATCGTCAACTGCAACCTCTTCAACAATAGGGCGATCAACTAATTCAACCAAAGCCATAGGTGCATTGTCGCCCTGACGAAACCCAAACTTTAAGATGCGTAAATAACCGCCTGGGCGTGTAGCATAACGCGGCCCAAGCTCAGTAAATAATTTAGTAACAATATCGCGATCTTGCGTGCGATTGTAAGCCAAACGACGATTAGCTAAGCTATCTTTCTTGCCTAAGGTAATTAAAGGCTCAACAACCATGCGCAATTCTTTTGCTTTTGGTAAAGTGGTTTTAATCACTTCATGCTCCAACAGCGAATTCGACATATTACGCAGCATCGCTAAACGATGGGATGAGGTTCTATTAAGTTTGCGTAAACCGTTTCCGTGACGCATGATGCTTCCTTTCTAATTATTTCCAAGGTTAGCAGGTGGCCAACTCTCGAGTTTCATGCCAAGGCTTAAACCACGAGCCGCTAGCACGTCTTTAATTTCATTTAATGATTTACGACCTAAATTAGGTGTCTTTAACAACTCATTTTCAGTGCGCTGAATTAAATCACCAATGTAATAAATATTTTCAGCTTTTAAGCAATTGGCAGAACGTACTGTGAGCTCTAAATCATCAACTGGACGCATCAACATTGGATCAACCATCGAAGAGCGGCTAGGTGTAAGGTCGCCAGAAATTTCACTACTTTCAAGCGCAGCGAAAACGACTAATTGATCGACCAAAATACTAGCTGCTTGACGAATCGTCTCTTCAGGTGTCATCACACCATTAGTTTCAATGGTCATAACCAAACGATCGAGGTCAGTACGTTGCTCCACACGGGCTGATTCAACGGCATAACTAACACGAGTTACTGGGCTAAAAGAAGCGTCCAACACAATTCGACCAATTAACTTTGTGGTTTCATCATGATACTGGCGCATATTTCCGGGGATATAACCACGACCTTTTTCCACTTTAATTTGCATATCTAATTTGCCACCTGCGGCCAAATGAGCAATGACGTGGTCAGGATTAATAATTTCTACATCATGGGGCAAATCGATATCTTTAGCAGTGACAACACCGGGGCCATCTTTGCGTAAATTAATCGTCACTTCATCACGTGACTGCAACTTAAAGACAACGCCTTTTAGATTGAGCAAGAGATTAACAACGTCTTCTTGCACGCCGTCAAGAGTGGAGTACTCATGAACTACGCCCGAGATGGCAACTTCAGTCGGCGCAAAGCCAACCATCGAAGACAACAATACACGGCGTAAAGCATTTCCAAGGGTATGGCCATAGCCACGCTCGAATGGCTCCATCACCACTTTGGCTTGATTGGGGGTAAGAGCTTCTACTGAAATAATTTTTGGCTTGAGCAAGTTTGTTTGCATATGTTTTCCTTATGGGTGCCTAATTAGCGCGAATATAATTCGACGATCAAACTTTCATTAATATCGCCGCTGATTTCTTCGCGGTCGGGCACTTGCTTAAATGTTCCTTCTAACTTTGCCGCATCAACTGAAACCCAGTTGATGACGCCAGTTTGCTGAACTAAATTCAAAGACTCTTGAATCCGGTTTTGCTTCTTCGCTTTTTCACGAATTGAAATTACATCGCCAGGTTTAACCTGAATCGATGGAATATTAACTGCACTGCCATTTAACATGACTGCACAATGGGAAACCAATTGACGTGCTTCAGCGCGTGTTGAGCCAAAACCCATGCGGTAAACCACATTGTCAAGACGTGACTCAAGCAACTGTAGAAGAGTTTCGCCCGTATTGCCTTTACGACGCTCTGCTTCAGCAAAGTAACGGCGGAATTGGCGCTCTAAGACACCATAAATCCGTTTTACTTTCTGTTTTTCACGTAACTGATTACCATAATCTGAGGTTCTCGAGCCCGATGTACGCCCATGCTGACCAGGCTTGCTGTCAAGCTTGCACTTGTCTGACAATGAGCGGCGAGCACTCTTTAAAAATAAGTCGGTTCCTTCCCGACGAGATAACTTGGCCTTTGGGCCTAAATAACGTGCCACGATGCTTTCCTTTCTTTGCCGCAGTCTTGCAACTAGCGGTTAGTTCGCCTTGACTTCAAACGAACAGTGGGCTTAAACAATTAAAAAATAAAACTTCTAAAACAAATTAACAAAGTAGAACTTAAATACGACGACGCTTAGGTGGGCGACAACCATTGTGCGGAACAGGGGTTACATCCTGAATCTCAGTAATTTTGATTCCCAATGAATTTAAAGCGCGCACAGCAGATTCTCGACCTGGGCCTGGGCCCTTTATCTGCACTTCTAAATTTTTAATACCACATTCAATTGCCGCTTTACCAGCCACCTCGGCTGCTACTTGGGCTGCAAACGGGGTTGATTTACGAGAGCCTTTAAAACCCTGGCCGCCAGAAGTGGCCCAAGATAAGGTATTACCTTGACGATCAGTAATCGTAATAATAGTGTTATTAAAAGAAGCATGCACGTGTGCTATGCCATCAGCAACATTCTTTTTTACTTTTTTACGAGCACGTTGAGCTGTAGCTGCTGCGGTTTGTGGTTTTGCCATATCAGTACGCTTTCTTGATTATTTCTTCAGTGCAATGCCAGACTTACGCGGGCCTTTGCGAGTACGTGCATTTGTCTTAGTGCGTTGGCCGCGAACAGGTAATCCCTTACGGTGGCGCACGCCACGATAGCAAGCCAAATCCATCAGTCGCTTAATGCTCATTGTGACTTCCCGACGTAAATCGCCTTCGGTTGTCAACTTGCCGACTTCATCACGCAACTTTTCTAAATCAGCGTCGGTGAGATCTTTAATTTTTTTATCGATTGCAACACCAGTAGCTTGACAAATTTTTCTGGCTTGGGTTGTACCAATGCCATAGATTGCCGTCAAACCAATTACGGTATGTTGATGATTTGGGATATTAACCCCAGCGATACGTGCCATGAGATTTCCTCTTAATTAACCGAATCAGCCTTGGCGCTGCTTATGACGTGGATCTGACGAGCAAATCACACGTACAACGCGTTTACGCTTAATGACCTTGCAATTTCTGCAAATAACTTTTACGGATGCTAATACTTTCATAATTCGCCTCTTTAAATATACTGACTACTCAATTCCTACTTCGCGCGGAAAATAATTCTTGCGCGCGTCAGGTCGTATGGAGTCATCTCCACCGTCACCTTATCTCCAGGCAGAATGCGGATGTAATGCATGCGCATCTTGCCAGAAATATGACCCAAAACAACATGCCCGTTTTCTAACTTCACCCGAAACATCGCATTTGGTAAATTCTCAATAATCTCACCCGCCATCTGAATAACATCATCTTTAGACATAATTACAGTGCGGATCCCATCTTAAAGTTAGCTTTTTTCATTAAAGAGCCATACTGCTGTTGCATTACAAATGATTGCACTTGAGCCATAAAATCCATAGCCACAACTACAATGATTAATAAGGATGTGCCGCCAAAATAAAACGGTACGTTGTATTTCAAAACTAAAAATTCAGGTAACAGACAAACCAAAACCATGTAAATAGCGCCGCCCAAGGTAAGTCGTACTAAAATTTTGTCGATATATCGAGCTGTTTGTTCACCTGGACGAATGCCTGGCACGAAGGCGCCACTTTTCTTTAAATTTTCAGCAGTATCTTTGCTATTGAAAACTAAAGCGGTGTAGAAAAAACAAAAGAAAATAATTGCTGCGGCATACAAAATGGTATAAACGGGCTGTCCTGGAGCTAGGGTAGCAGCCAAATCTTTTAGGCCACGGCTAAACATATTACTATTTTCGCCTGAGGTAAACCAACCCGCGATAGTGGCTGGAAACAAAATAATGGATGAGGCAAAGATGGGGGGGATAACACCTGCCATATTGAGCTTTAACGGCAGGTGCGACGATTGACCGCCATAAACTTTATTACCAACTTGCCGTTTAGCATAATTCACTAAAATACGCCGTTGGCCACGTTCTACAAAAACCACAAAATACGTTACCCCAATCACAATAACCACAATTAAGATGGCCGACAGAATATTCATTGAACCTGTGCGCACTAGCTCAAGCAAGCTACCTAATGCACTCGGTAGTCCCGAAACAATGCCGCCGAAAATAATAATTGAGATGCCATTGCCTAGGCCGCGCTCAGTAATTTGTTCGCCAACCCACATTAAAAACATTGTGCCCGTTACTAAAGTTACCACGGTATTTAAACGAAATATCATGCTTGGATCAATGACTAGCCCCGGCTGCGCCTCAAGTGCAACGGAAATTCCGAGTGCTTGAAAGGTTGCTAATAGAACCGTGGCATAACGTGTGTACTGGGTAATTTTTCTTTGACCTGCTTGACCTTCTTTTTTCATGGCCTCTAGTGAAGGTAGCACGATTGTCATGAGCTGCATGATGATCGACGCTGAAATGTAGGGCATGATGCCAAGCGCAAAAACAGTGAAGCGCGATAAAGCGCCACCCGAAAATAAATTGAACATACCCAAGATGCCATCTTTTTGACCTGCAAATAACTGCGCTAACTGATCGGGATCAATTCCAGGAACTGGAATGTGGGCACCAATGCGATATACCACTAATGCGAGCAAAAGGAATACTAAGCGACGACGTAAGTCACCAAACTTGCCGCCTGATTGCGCGATATTGGAGATGGAAGGAGAAGCAATAGCCATGGGATTAATAAATTACACTGCTTCCAAAACTTTACCGCCCGCAGCTTCAATTGCTGCCTTAGCGCCAGCACTTGCTGTTAGGCCTTTTAAAATGACAGCGCGCTTAAGCTCACCAGTTTTAATAACTTTTACCGATTGAATCTGTTCACCTGCTAAGCCATGCTGTCTTAGCACCAAGAGATCGACCTCTGCAACACCCATTTTTTCTAAATCATTGAGGGTAATTTGACCAACGTGACGTCGGGTTAATGATACGAAGCCGCGTTTAGGCAGGCGACGATACATTGGCATTTGCCCACCCTCAAAACCAACCTTATGAAAGCCACCCGAGCGAGATTTTTGACCCTTATGGCCACGACCAGCAGTTTTACCTAAACCAGAGCCAATACCGCGGCCAACTCGACGCCGACTTTTTTTGGCACCAGCAGCAGGTTTAATTGTATTTAGTTGCATGTTATTTACCTATTTACTTTCTGATCTTTTAGCCGATGACCTTGATCAAATAAGAAACCTTATTCATCATGCCGCGCACTGCAGGGGTATCTTGCAATTCGGATACCGAATTAATGCGGCGCAAGCCTAAACCACGTACAGTTGCGCGGTGGCTTTCGCGCGTACCAACTAAACTGCGCACTAATTGCAATTTAACTTTTGGATTAGTTTGATTTGTTGTCATTATTAATTCCTATTCTTAATCAGCTCAAGCCAGTATTTCTTCAACTGATTTACCGCGCTTAGCAGCAATTTCTGCGGGGGTGCTCATTTTGCTTAAACCATCAATGGTTGCACGCACCATGTTGTAAGGGTTAGTTGATCCAATTGATTTGGCAACTACATTGGTTACACCCATCACATCAAAGATGGCGCGCATTGGGCCACCAGCGATAACGCCTGTACCCTCTTTGGCAGGAGACATTAACACCCGTGATGCGCCATGTTGACCAATAACTGAGTGTTGTAATGTGCCCTTACGAAGGGGAACCTTAATCATTTTGCGACGTGCTTCATCCATGGCTTTTTGTACAGCTACAGGCACTTCTTTTGATTTGCCTTTGCCCATACCAATACGGCCATCGCCGTCGCCAACCACTGTGAGCGCAGCAAAGCCAAGAATGCGGCCGCCTTTAACTACCTTAGTAACCCGATTAACTGCAATCATCTTTTCGCGAAGACCGTCATCGCGCTCTTCTGATTGCATTTTGGTTTTCATTTTTGCCATGTTTTTTCCTAAACTCAATAATTAGAACTTGAGACCGGCTTCGCGTGCTGCCTCAGCCAATGCTTTAATTCGTCCGTGATAACGGTGCCCCGAGCGATCAAAGGCCACATCCACAATGCCAGCTTTAACTGCACGTTCAGCAATTAACTTGCCGATTTGTTGCGCAGCTGCACTATTGCCGCCATTTTTAAGCGTTTGACGTAAATCTTTTTCCATCGTTGAGGCAGCTGCTAGCACCTTGGTACCACATGGGCTATACACTTGCGCAGAAATATGCGCATTACTGCGAACCACTGTTAAGCGATTAGCAATCTGCTCTGCAATACGAATGCGCGTTTGGCGCGCCCGTCTTTGTCTTGATTCGTCTTTATTCATAAATAATCCCGCTTACTTCTTCTTAGTTTCTTTCAGATGAACTACTTCGTCGACGTAGCGCACGCCTTTGCCTTTATAGGGCTCAGGTGAACGATAAGCACGCACTTCAGCAGCGACCTGGCCAACTTGTTGCTTGCTGGCGCCTTTAATAATAATTTCCGTTTGTGATGGAGTTTCTGCTTTTACACCTTTTGGTAGGTTATAAATAATGTCATGCGAGAAACCCAATTGCAATTTTAGGGCGTCACCCTGAGCTTGTGCACGATATCCAACGCCAACTAAACTCAATTTACGCTCAAAGCCTTGGGTTACACCAAGCAACATATTGTTAACTAAGGCACGGGTTGTGCCTGATAAGGCGCCAGCTTCAGGCGAGCTATCTTTTAATTCAACAGTAATAATTCCGTCGGCCTGCTGCAAACCAATAGATGGATGTAAATTGTGTGTCAAGGTCCCCAGTGGGCCTTTAACCGTAACCAAGGCGCCACTAATATTAATTTCTGCGCCCTTAGGCACTGGAATGGGGGATTTTCCGACTCTAGACATGAAGATCTCCTTAGGCGATATAGCAAATAACTTCGCCGCCCACGCCTGTTGCACGGGCTTTGCGATCAGTCATTACGCCTTGTGGGGTCGAAATAATTGCCACGCCTAGACCATTCATTACCTCTGGAATATCGTGACGGCCTTTATAAATTCGTAAACTAGGTGTTGATACTCGGTCAATTCGCTCGATTACAGGACGGCCTGCATAATATTTAAGTTCAATTTTTAGCACTGGCTTAGCTGCTTCACCTTGAATTTCAAAACCATCGATATAGCCCTCGTCTTGCAAGACCCTAGCAATGGAAACTTTAATTTTTGATGACGGCATAGTAACGTTTGGTTTTTGCACCGCTTGCGCGTTGCGAATCCTTGTTAACATGTCGGCGATTGGATCGCTGATGCTCATAAGTTCTCCTGAATTCTTTCGCCGCTTACCAGCTAGCCTTGGTTAAACCGGGGATTTCGCCACGAAAGGCGATTTCACGAATTTTGGCCCGCGCCAATCCAAACTTGCGGAATGTGCCACGTGGTCGACCGGTTAGTGAACAACGATTCCGTTGACGAATCGGGCTTGCATTTCTTGGTAGGGCTTGCAACTTTAAACGTGCTTCATAGCGCTCTTCATCACTTCTTGAAGTATCAGCAATGATGGCTTTTAGTTCGGCACGTTTAACCGCATATTTTTCAGCACATTTAACGCGCTTTTTTTCGCGCTCAATCAGGGACATTTTTGCCACGTTAACCTCTTAATTGCGGAAAGGAAATTTAAATGCTGCCAAGAGAGCTTTCGCTTCCTCATCGGTTTTGGCAGTGGTAGTAATGCTTACATTGAGACCACGAAGGGAATCAATTTTGTCGTACTCAATTTCAGGAAAAATAATTTGCTCTTTAACGCCGATGTTGTAATTCCCACGACCGTCAAAAGCTTTACCAGAAATACCGCGGAAATCTCGCACCCGAGGCAAAGCAACAGTAACGAAGCGATCTAAAAACTCATACATCTTCGCGCCACGTAGCGTAACCATAGCGCCAATTGGATAGCCTTGGCGAATTTTAAATCCGGCAATCGCTTTACGTGCTTTAGTGACGACTGGTTTTTGACCGGCAACTTTACTTAAGTCGTTAACTGCATTTTCGATAATTTTCTTATCATTAACGGCCTCGCCTAAACCCATATTAAGGGTAATTTTAGTAACACGTGGCACCTGCATTACCGACTTATAGCCAAACTTTGCCATTAAGTCGGCAACAACTTTTCCTTTGTAATGTTCTTGAAAACGGGTACTCATAATTTCTCCAAATTCCTTATGTGCTTAAGCTAGTGCCAGTGGTTTTCAAATAACGTACTTTTTTACCATCAAGCAACTTAATTCCTACTCGTGATGCTTTGCCATTGGCATCGGCCAAGGCAACATTAGAAATATGAATTGGCATAACCTTATCAATCATTCCGCCAGTAACTCCAGAAGCAGGATTGGGTTTCGTTGCTTTTTTATAAATATTGATACCTTCAACGACAAGCTTATCGGCGAGCACGGTGGTCACTGTGCCAGTTTTACCTTTATCGCGACCGGTTAATACCACTACCGAATCACCTTTACGTATTTTTTTCATCTCAGCCTCTTAACTCACTGCTTTAAATAACTTCTGGAGCAAGTGAAACAATTTTCATAAACTTTTCGGTACGTAATTCGCGCGTTACTGGCCCGAAAATACGGGTGCCAATCGGCTCTAATTTAGCGTTCAATAACACTGCTGCATTTTCATCAAACTTAATGAGTGAGCCATCGGGACGACGCACGCCTTTGGCAGTACGCACAACCACGGCGTTATAAATATCACCTTTTTTTACTCGGCCACGTGGCGCAGCAGACTTAACGCTGACTTTGATTACATCACCAATATTGGCGTAACGTCGTTTAGAGCCGCCCAAAACTTTGATGCACAACACTTCACTGGCGCCTGTATTATCGGCAACCTGTAATCTACTTTCGGTCTGAATCATTTTTAATCGCCAACTTATTAGCCAAAGGCAAACAGTCTTGGTTCCGTCTAAGGGCTTTGGCAGAACAGCCAAAACCCGGAATTAATGAAAATATAATCTCGTTTACTGCATGATTTACTACGTTGTTTACTGCGAAAAGCCCATGATTCTATAACGAATACTGAGGTCTG
The DNA here is from genome assembly GCA_945878885.1 of Polynucleobacter meluiroseus. Taxonomy (GTDB): domain Bacteria; phylum Pseudomonadota; class Gammaproteobacteria; order Burkholderiales; family Burkholderiaceae; genus Polynucleobacter; species Polynucleobacter meluiroseus_C. The sequence continues at coordinate 39,729 of CAMCUP010000015.1, forward strand.
GCAAGCAAATTGCCCCAAAAACTCGTAATACCGCTTAAATACCACTACTTCTCTCAAATACCACCACTTAAATACCTCTTGATGCCTCTACTAAACGCGTAACTACCCATGATTTGGTACGTGAAATAGGGCGTGATTCAGCTATTTCTACGGTATCGCCCATCTTGTACTGCCCAGACTCATCGTGCGCATGGTACTTTTTCGAATGGCCTACATACTTGCCATATAGGGCATGCTTGACTTGTCGCTCGACCAAAACAGTGACTGTTTTTTGCATTTTGTCGCTCACCACCCGACCAATTAAAGTGCGGCGTAAGGGTGTGGAAGTTTCTGTCATATGCTCGCCTTATTTCTGTACAGTTTTTTGGATAATAAAAGTCTTGACGCGCGCGATGTCGCGTTTAACTTTGCCCAATTGACTGGTATTTTGAAGTTGCTGAGTACCCTTTTGCATGCGCAACTTAAAGCTTGCTTTGAGCAACTCTGAAAGTTCGCTATTTAAAGCGCCTAGATCTTTAGTTTGTAAGTCTTTATTTGTCATATTCATCTATCCTAATTAGCCCAAATGGCGAATTACGAAGGTAGTTTGTAGTGGTAATTTAGCTGCGGCTAGCTTAAAAGCCTCGCGTGCTAAAGCTTCATCAACGCCATCCATCTCATACAAAACCTTACCTGGCTGAATTTCTGCCACGTAATATTCTGGATTGCCTTTACCGTTACCCATACGAACTTCAGCTGGCTTTTGTGAAATAGGCTTATCTGGGAAAATTCGAATCCAAATTCGACCGCCACGCTTAATATGCCGAGTCATGGCACGCCTAGCAGATTCAATTTGGCGAGCGGTCAATCGGCCGCGACCCACTGCCTTTAAACCAAAATCGCCAAAAGATACAGAGCTACCACGAGTAGCAACTCCTGTATTACGACCTTTTTGCTCTTTGCGAAATTTGCGACGCTTAGGTTGTAACATACTTAATCTCCTGACTTCTTCGTGTTTGCGGCTGGGGTAGCGTTAGATGTTGCGCCCGCCTCAACTGCTTTACGTACACGCTTAACAACTGGTTTAGTCGTTACTTTTGGTTTCTCGTCTGGCGCGGCAGGGCCTTTATCGCTAGCTGCGGGGCTACGACGTGCTGTTTTAGGTGGGGCACGACGGGATTTCTTATCATCAACACTAGGCTCAATTGATGGTGGGCTAGCTACTGGTGGCGCTTCAGCACCACGACCCAAAGTATCGCCCTTATAAACCCAAACTTTTACACCAATGATGCCGTAAGTAGTTTCTGCTTCAGAGGTCGCGTAATCAATATCGGCCTTCAAGGTATGCAATGGAACGCGACCTTCGCGGTACCATTCACGGCGTGCAATCTCTGCACCATTTAGGCGACCTGAAGACATGATCTTGATGCCTTGGGCCCCTAAGCGCATTGCACTTTGCATGGCACGTTTCATTGCGCGACGGAACATGATGCGCTTTTCAAGCTGTTGCGTAATCGAATCTGCAATTAACTGTGCATCAACTTCAGGCTTACGAATTTCTTCAATATTGACATGCACAGGAACGCCCATACGCTTTTGTAATTCACGGCGGAGCACTTCAATATCTTCGCCCTTCTTGCCAATAACCACGCCAGGGCGTGAGCTATAAATCGTGATGCGCGCATTTTTTGCGGGACGCTCAATAATGACTTTACTCACCGATGCATTTTTTAGTTTCTTTTTAAGATACAGACGAACATCAACGTCTTCTTTCAGCATCTTAGCAAAATCAGTATTATTGGCATACCAACGTGAAGTCCAATTCTTGGTTACCGAGAGTCGGAATCCAGTGGGGTTTATTTTTTGGCCCATAACTTTCCTTAGTTACTCAGGGTCACACAAATGTGACAAGTTTGTTTTTCAATTTGATTACCACGGCCTTTAGCGCGCGCAGTAAAACGTTTTAATGAAGTTGCTTTATCAACAATGATGGTTGCCACTTTGAGCTCATCGATATCAGCGCCTTTATTGTGCTCGGCATTAGCAATCGCCGACTCAACTACTTTTTTGACAATAAAAGCAGCCTTCTTCGGGCTGAAATTTAATATGTGCATAGCACGGGCAATTGGCAAGCCACGAATTTGATCGGCGACCAAACGTGTTTTTTGTGCCGAAATGCGGGCGCTTTTATGAGTTGCTTTCACTTCCATCATCATCCCCTTACTTCTTCACAACTTTCTTGTCGGCCGAGTGACCTTTGAAAGTACGGGTCAAGGCAAACTCGCCCAACTTATGACCCACCATGTTTTCTGATACATAGACTGGCACATGCTGACGACCGTTATGAACGGCAAGCGTCAAGCCGATAAAGTCTGGCAATATTGTCGAACGGCGCGACCAAGTTTTGATCGGCTTTTTATCTTTATTGGCCTGTGCAACTTCAACTTTTTTTACCAAGCTGGCATCACAAAATGGGCCTTTTTTCGCAGAACGTGTCATGTTTTTTTCCTTAATCGCTTAGTCATTAACGCTTCTGACGACGTTGAACAATCATTGTCGTAGTGCGCTTATTGCGTCGCGTACGATAACCTTTGGTTGGCGTTCCCCATGGCGATACAGGCACACGACCTTCGCCGGTTTTACCTTCACCGCCACCATGTGGGTGATCAACCGGGTTCATTGCAACGCCACGTACAGTGGGTCGAATTCCGCGCCAGCGATTTGCGCCAGCCTTACCAATTTGACGCAAACTATGCTCTTCGTTGCCAACTTCACCAATCGTGGCACGACATTCAATTAATACTCGGCGAACTTCGCCTGAACGCAAGCGTACTTGAGCATAAACACCTTCACGCGCTAACAAGACTGCAGAAGCTCCTGCCGAGCGAGCAATTTGTGCGCCCTTGCCTGGCAACATTTCAACGCAATGAATCGTGCTACCAATCGGAATATTGCGAATGGGTAAATTATTGCCAGCTTTAATTGCTGCTTCAGAGCCATTCATAATCTGCTGGCCCACTGTCATGCCTTTAGTAGCAATGATGTAACGTCTTACGCCGTCGGCAAACAGCAATAAAGCGATATTGGCGCTGCGATTTGGATCGTATTCTAAGCGTTCAACTTTTGCTGGCACGCCATCTTTATCATTCCGTTTAAAATCTACTACCCGATAATGGTGTTTATGACCGCCACCCTTGTGACGAGTAGTGATATGACCATTATTATTACGGCCAGCTTTTTGAAACTGTGGCTCGATCAATGCAGCAAATGGTTTCCCTTTATGCAAATCGGGATTAACCACCTTGACCATTGAGCGACGACCCGGTGAGGTCGGTTTTGTTTTCATCAGTGGCATGATTAACTTGCCTCCGCTTCGAAGTTAATTTCTTGACCAGGCTTCAAATTGACGTAAGCCTTTTTAGTATGGTCACGCCGCCCCTCAAAACGGCCATAGCGCTTAGGCTTACCCTTTTGATTGACAATTTGTACCGAATCAACTTGCACTTTAAAAAGCAGTTCGACTGCCTGCTTGACATCTAATTTATTGGCTTCACGAGCAACTTGGAAAACTACTTGCTCATTTTTATCTGCCACCATGGTTGCCTTTTCCGAAATAACCGGACCTAGCAAAACCTTCATTAGTTTGTGATCGTTTTTGCGGACTAGATTCATTTCAGCAACTCCTCGATTTTTGCAATCGCTGCTTTGCTAACCAATACTTTTTGGAATTGCACCAATGCTAATGGATCAGCGTGCTGTGGCTCCATGACCGCAATTTTATATAGATTACGTGAAGCCAAATATAAATTTTCACTAACTTGGTCAACAATAATAAGCACAGAATCGAGCCCCATTGCTTTCACTTTATCGGCTAGTTGTTTCGTTTTTGGAGCATCTAATTTAAATTCATCAATCACATTCAGGCGGCCTTCGCGGGCTAACTGCGACAAAATGGATTTCATGCCAGCACGATACATTTTGCGATTTACTTTATGGCTGTAATTAACCTCTGGTGAATTCGGGAATATCCGACCACCTCCACGCCACAAGGGCGATGAAGTCATACCCGCACGTGCACGACCCGTACCTTTTTGGCGCCAAGGTTTTTTTGTGCTGTGTTTAACTTGTTCACGGTCTTTTTGAGCGCTATTACCACTGCGCGCGTTGGCTTGATATGCAACCACCACTTGATGAATAAGGGCCTCGTTGTACTCGCGCTCAAAAACCTCTGGTGAAGCTTGAATACCAGCCGCTAATGTGCCGTTATCTTGGAGAAGCTTAATTTCCATGGGGGCTCTCCTTATTTTTTCTTCAGCGGTGTTTTAATCGCTGGAGTAACAATGACTTTGCCGCCAGGGGCACCGGGAACAGCACCTTTGACCATAATGAGGCTTCGCTCAGCATCAATGCGGGCAATGACTAAATTTTGTGCGGTACGGGTCTCATCACCAAGGTGGCCAGTCATGCGCTTACCTGGAAATACTCGACCTGGATCTTGTGCCATACCAATTGAGCCGGGTACGTTATGTGAACGTGAATTTCCGTGACTAGCGCGACCCGACTTGAAGTGGTGGCGCTTAATCGTGCCAGCGTAGCCTTTACCAATGGTCACGCCTTGCACGTCAACTTTTTGACCGGCAGTAAACGTATCTACTCCGACAACTTGGCCTGGAGTGAACTCGCTTGCTTTTGCTGAGTCTATGGTGAATTCATTAAGACCGTTACCAGCTAAAACACCAGCTTTAGCAAAGTGCCCGGCCATCGATTTGGTAACACGACTTGCTCTACGGGTGCCATGAGCTAACTGAACAGCATCATAGCCATCAGTAGCCTGGGTTTTCACCTGTGCAACTCGGTTATCGCTAACGTCGATTACAGTGACGGGAATTGCTTCACCTTCATCCGTAAAAAGACGGGTCATGCCGACCTTACGGCCGATCAAGCCTAAGCTCATTTTCTAACTCCACGCCGACTTCGATTGGCCGGCAATAATTTAATAACTAATCTATAAAGTAAAATATTACTTATAAATCAATGACTTAAAACAAAATTACAATAAAACTGGGTTTATTAATGCTACTATAAACCCGGAAAAGCCTATGATTCTATCCCAGATTCAAGCGCTTAGCAAGAAAACAGGGCTTTATAACCTTACTGCAGCTTAATTTCAACATCTACACCAGCAGGTAAATCAAGCTTCATCAGCGCATCAACAGTTTTTTCGGTTGGATCAACGATATCCATTAAACGTAAATGGGTACGAATTTCCATCTGATCGCGCGATGTTTTATTCACGTGCGGCGAACGAAGCAAATCAAACCGCTCAATTCGGGTTGGCAATGGCACTGGACCCTTAACAACTGCCCCAGTACGCTTTGCTGTATCAACAATCTCAGCTGCAGATTGATCAATCAAGCGGTAATCAAATGCTTTAAGACGAATACGAATTTTTTGGTTTTGCATAATTTTTCCAAAGAGCAATGCGGTGCTGCCGCGGTTATCTATCTAAAGAGCGCATCTGACTTTGCAGCACAAGGCCAGATGAAGTGCAAACCGAAAACTAAAAACTAAATCAAAAACCCTAAGCTAGTATCTTGGCAACCACACCAGCGCCTACTGTACGGCCACCTTCGCGGATTGCAAAACGTAAACCTTCTTCCATTGCGATGGGGGCGATGAGCTTCACTGTAATAGTTACATTATCGCCTGGCATCACCAT
>CAMCUP010000016.1 GCA_945878885.1 Polynucleobacter meluiroseus
CGATAAATTCTTTGCCAATAATTTTGCGTTTCATTTCAGGATCACTTACGCCTGCTAACTGCGCCATAAATTGTTCAGCTGCATTTACCCGAATCACCTTCACGCCTAAATTACGGGCAAACATTGCCATCACCATTTCACCTTCATTGAGGCGAAGCAAACCATGATCGACAAATACACAAGTAAGTTGATTACCAATTGCACGATGAATTAATGCAGCAGCAACGCTCGAGTCGACCCCACCTGATAAACCTAAAATTACCTCATCACTTCCCACTTGTTCACGAATATGAGCTATGGCCTCGCTAATATAATCGCCCATCACCCAATCTCCTGGGCAATGACAAATATCACGCACAAAACGCTGCAAAATAGCCTCGCCTTGAAGTGTGTGGGTTACTTCAGGGTGAAACTGAAAGCCATAAAATTGCTTGGCTTCATCGGCCATACCAGCAATGGGACACGAAGCAGTTGAGGCCATTAATTTAAAGCTAGGCGGCATGCTCGTTACCGAATCGCCATGACTCATCCAAACTTTCAGCATGCCATGACCATCGGCAGTTGAAAAATCTTCGATCCCTTTTAACAGTGCTGTATGACCATGTGCCCTAACTTCTGCGTAACCAAATTCTCGTGCTTTACCGAGCGTCTCGGCCGAGGCAACAGCACCGCCTAATTGTTCGGCCATGGTTTGCATGCCATAACAAATGCCAAGTACTGGCACGCCTAATTCAAAAACAATTTGTGGAGCTCGGGGGCTTGCATTGCTAGTAACTGAATTTGGGCCGCCCGAAAGAATAATGCCCTTACAGTCATCTTGCTCTACTAAACGCCGAATCAGTTCAGGATCGCAATCGTAAGGATGAATTTCGCAATAGACCTTAGCTTCGCGCACACGACGCGCAATCAGTTGGGTTACTTGTGAACCAAAATCAAGAATAAGAATCTTAGCGTGCACAGCAGTTAATATTAATCAATATGATAATTAGGCGCTTCCTTTGTAATCTTGACATCATGCACATGCGATTCCCGCACGCCCGCTGAAGTAATTTCTACAAAATTGGCTTTTTCATGTAACTCGTCAATCGTTTTACAACCGCAATATCCCATTGAGGAGCGAATACCACCAGTGAGCTGATGCAAGATGGTAAGCACACTGCCCTTATAAGGAACTTGGCCTTCGATACCTTCGGGTACAAGTTTATCGGCATTAGCAGCATTAATATCTTCTTGGAAATAACGGTCAGCTGCGCCATCGGTCATCGCCCCCAAAGAACCCATGCCGCGATAACTCTTATACGAACGCCCTTGATATAAAAAGACTTCGCCTGGCGCTTCTTCGGTACCGGCCAACATGCCGCCCATCATCACTGAATCTGCCCCAGCAGCCAAGGCTTTCGCCACATCGCCCGAATAGCGCACACCGCCATCGGCAATTAAAGGCACGCCGCTACCTTTAAGGGCAAGCGCAACATTGACGATAGCCGTAATTTGGGGAACACCAACACCCGCGACAATCCGAGTAGTGCAAATTGAGCCTGGGCCAATACCTACCTTAACACCATCAGCGCCAGCTTCTAAAAGTGCTTTAGCGGCATCGGCTGTAGCGATATTACCGCCGATGACTTGCACTTGCGGATAGTTTTTCTTTACCCACTTGACTCGATCAAGTACCCCTTGACTATGACCATGAGCGGTATCCACCACAATTAGGTCTACTCCTGCTCGAATCAATAACTCCACACGCTCGTCGTTATCAGGACCAACCCCAACAGCAGCCCCAACGCGCAACTTACCTTCGCTATCTTTACATGCATTGGGATGCTCGGTGGCTTTTAAAATATCTTTAACCGTAATTAGGCCACGCAATTCAAAAGCTTCATTGACCACCAAAACGCGTTCAAGGCGATATTTATTCATTAGGCGCTTAGCGTCTTCTAAGGTTGCATCTTCGCTTACAGTTACAAGCCGATCGCGGGGGGTCATTTTGGCTTTCACGGGTGCATCGAGCTCTTCTTCAAAGCGCAAATCACGATTGGTGATAATGCCAACGACCGTTTTACCTTGCAGAACTGGAAAACCAGAAAAGCCATGATCACGCGATAACTGAATCACTTCACGCACGGTAACTTCTGGTCCAATGGTGATAGGGTCACGCAAAACACCTGACTCATAGCGCTTCACTTTGGCCACTTCACGGGCCTGCTCGGCTGGCTTCAAATTTTTATGGATGATGCCAATGCCACCTTCACTTGCCATGGCAATGGCTAAACGACCTTCGGTAACGGTATCCATGGCGGCCGAAACCAAGGGGATGTTGAGGGAGATATCTCGGGTTAAACGACTCACTAAACTCGCATCTCTTGGCAATACCGCTGAATAAGCAGGCACAAGGAGCACGTCGTCAAAAGTGAGTGCTTTTTGGATGAGTCGCATACAAAACCCCTAGTCGCAAAATCAGATTATAGACTTATCGCTGCTTGGCCTCACGACGCGCCTGCCGAGCAAGGGCTGTGGCCTTTAATTCACTATCACGATTCTGATTAGCTTTTTTACGCCTAACAGCCTTAGGATCAATCAATAAGGGGCCATATAACTCAATCCGATCGCCATCATAAATGGGGCTTTGCCACTCTTTACGCTTACCAAAGACACCAATACAACCCTTGCGACTAAAGACTGGATCATCAGGGCCACTTGCCAGGCCAGCCCGCATTAAAGCCATACCAATGGTTGCCACCGCCCCTGCTGGTAAAGGTAAATGTAGGGGAGTAATAATCGGCGAGCCACCACCAAGAGGTAAACTAGCGCTAGCCCTAGCATCACAAAGCCATAAATCTAATCCCTTAGCCATACAGACTTTCAGCCCGCATTACAAAACGATCAACAAAGGTGCCAGCAATATGGGCAAAAACTGGGCCAATAATTTTATCGAGCAAGGCATTTTTAAATTCCCAATGTAGCTTAAATTCAACTTTGCATGCATCTTCACGTAAGGCAATAAAGTTCCACTGACCAGAAAAATGTCGAAATGGCCCATCTACAAAAACCATGTCGATGGTTTCGGGGCGATGATTCACATTACGGGTATGAAAATATTGTTTAATCCCTTTAAATTGAATGCTTATTTTGGCGTCTAAAATGGTCTCAGTCTGCTCAAAGATTTCCACCCCACCACACCACGGCAGAAATTCAGGGTAACTTGCCACATCGGTCACTAAGTCGAACATCCGCTCAACAGATTGGTTAATTAAAACGGTCTTGTAGACGTCTGCCATAATTAAGTAAGAAAAATCACTAGATAAACCATGAGTATCGTTGATAACAAAAAAGCCTTCTTTGATTATTTTATCGAGGAACGCTTTGAGGCTGGGCTAGCTTTAGAAGGCTGGGAAGTAAAAGCGATTCGTGCTGGCCGGGCACAAATTAAAGAAGCGTATGTGGTGATACGTAAAGCCGAGCTATTTCTCATTGGTGCGCATATTAGCCCCCTTAGCTCCACTTCTACCCATGTGCTGGCTGACCCCACCCGAACCCGCAAATTACTCCTTAACGCCCTTGAAATCCGTAAGTTAATTGGCAAGGTTGACCAAAAGGGTTATACCTTGGTGCCTGTTAACCTCCATTTTTCCAAAGGTAATGTGAAATGTGAAATTGGCCTAGCCAAGGGGAAAAAGCAGCATGACAAGCGCGCCACAGAAAAAGAACGTGACTGGGTGCGAGAAAAGGCTCGAATAGCCCGCGGTGACCTCTCTTAAGCCGATCTTAGACTTAAAGTCGATCAATCACTAGCGTTTTAGTTGAAAAGCTCGTTTAGCACCAAACTTGTGCATTAGTAAACTGTAGACCCCCCAGTTCAGCCCTTAAGGGGTGCTTTAGTCAAAATTATTTTGCCAATATTTCCCAAGTTTGCACGACACTATCTGGGTTCAACGAAATTGAAGTAATACCCTTTTCTACCAACCACTTAGCAAAATCAGGATGGTCAGAGGGGCCTTGACCACAAATACCGACATATTTATTTTGCTTTCGGCAAGCATCAATGGCGCGCTCAATCATAAAAGTGACAGCCGGATCGCGCTCATCGAAATCAACTGCTAAGAGCTCCATGCCTGAGTCACGATCCAGCCCAAGAGTCAATTGAGTTAAATCGTTTGAACCAATTGAAAAACCATCAAAATAGACTAAAAATTCGTCGGCCAAAATAGCGTTTGAGGGTACCTCACACATCATAATTAAGCGCAACCCTTTTTCGCCACGTTTAAGACCCAGTTTAGCCATCATGTCGATGACCCGCTCGGCCTGTTTTGTAGTGCGCACAAAGGGCACCATAATCTCAACGTTATCTAATCCCATGTCTTCGCGCACGCGCTTCAGTGCCGCACACTCTAAAGCAAAGGCCTCACCAAAATCGGCTGAGACATAACGCGATGCACCGCGAAAGCCTAACATCGGATTTTCTTCATCGGGCTCGTAACGCGATCCACCAATCAATTTCTTGTACTCATTCGACTTAAAGTCGGATAAGCGCACAATAACCGATTTAGGATAAAAAGCAGCAGCGATCGTTGCCACCCCTTCGACCAATTTATCTTCATAAAAAGCGCGCGGGCTAGCGTAACCTCGGGCTACACTTTCTACTGCCCGCTTTAAATCGGCATCAATATTGGGATACTCTAAAACAGCACGGGGGTGCACACCAATGTAGTTATTAATAATAAATTCTAGGCGAGCCAGACCCACGCCACTATTGGGAATTTGACAAAAGTCGAATGCCAATTGTGGGTTACCAATATTCATCGTAATTTTTACCGGAATTTCTGGCAAGACACCGCGCGATACTTCAGTCACTTCGGTTTCAATCAGGCCATCATAAATATGTCCTTCATCACCTTCAGCACAAGAAACCGTAACCACCGCGCCTTCCTGCAGTAAATCAGTAGCATCACCACAGCCCACTACAGCTGGCACACCCAATTCGCGCGCAATGATAGCGGCATGACAGGTTCGGCCGCCACGATTGGTAATGATAGCGGCAGCCCGCTTCATTACTGGCTCCCAGTTAGGATCGGTCATATCGGCCACTAAAACATCACCTGGTTGAACACGATCCATTTCGCTCGCATCACGAATAATGCGGACTGGACCAGCGCCAATTTTTTGACCAATGGCCCGACCCTTTGCTAATACCTTCGAGCTACCCTTTAGCTTATAACGTATTTCAACCTGACCCACTGCCTGACTTTTTACGGTCTCTGGGCGGGCCTGCAAAATATAAAGCAAGCCATCTTTGCCATCTTTACCCCACTCGATATCCATTGGTCTGCCGTAGTGCTTTTCAATAATGACGGCAAACTTAGCAAGCTCAGTAATATCGGCATCTTCCAAGGAAAAGCGATTCCGTTTTTCAGGGGCAACATCGCTGGTGATTACGCGCTCGGCAGAGCCCACAGGAGCAAATTCCATTTGAATTAATTTAGACCCTAATGAACGGCGAATAATGGCGCTTTTATTTAGCACTAAAGTAGTTTTAAAAACATAAAACTCATCCGGATTAACTGCTCCCTGCACCACGGTTTCGCCCAAACCATAACTCGAGGTAATAAACACGACATCGGCAAACCCCGATTCCGTATCCAGCGTAAACATCACTCCAGCAGCACCTAAGTCGGAACGCACCATGCGCTGTATACCCGCTGACAAGGCCACTTCAGCATGGGCAAAACCTTTATGCACGCGATACGAAATGGCGCGATCGTTGTACAGAGAACCAAAAACAATACGAATTTTGTGTAATACATCATCGATGCCAGCTATATTCAAAAAAGTTTCTTGCTGACCGGCAAATGAGGCATCTGGTAAATCTTCGGCGGTTGCTGAAGAGCGTACCGCAAAAGACCCTTGGCCTGATGCATCTAACTGAGTAAAAGCTTGACGGATTTCTGCTTCGAGCCGCGGTTGTAATGGCGCCTCTTCAATCCAGCGCCGTATTTCAGCACCCGCTTGTGCTAAAGCCCGCACATCATCAATATTTAAATTCAATAAACGCTGCTGAATGCGCTCTGTCAACTGATTGTGGTTTAAAAAATCACGGAAGGCTAACGCAGTGGTAGCAAAGCCAGTAGGTACACGTACCCCTGCGCTAGCTAATTGTGAAATCATTTCGCCTAATGAGGCATTTTTACCACCAACCGATTCAACATCGGTCATTCTCAATTGCTCAAAAGGCAATATATAAGCATCACCCGCATGGGCTACAGTTTGTTGGTTGGACATAAATACACTCGCAAAAGATAAAGAAAATGGTTTAGCGGCCAGCATAAAATGCGGCATACTTCGTTAATTACTATTGTAGTGCGCCTAATGGCCCAATCTCTCAAAATTGACCCAAATCATCTCGCTCCTATGACAAATCCTGCTAGACTTGTTTTTATCGTCTCAGACGGTACGGGCATTACTGCCGAAAACTTCAGTCAGTCAATTTTGGCGCAGTTTGAACTAAGCTTTAAGCAAATCCGCATTCCCTTTGTCGATAGCCCAGAAAAGGCCTATAAAGCCTTAGAAACAATTAATCAGGCCTGTCAAGATAAGGGGTTCAAACCCATTATCTTTACTACCCTAGTGAATCCCGAAATGAACAGCATTGTGGCCAAGGCAGAAGGCTTGGTGCTCGATATGTTTCAAACCTTTGTCGCGCCCCTAGAGCTCTTACTCGGACAAAAATCAACCCATGCAATAAATCGTCTGCACCATAATGCCGATACCGATGCTTATAAAAATCGTATTGAAGCGATTAATTACTCGTTAGCACATGATGATGGCCAATCAAACCAAAATTTAGCAGCTGCAGACGTTATTTTGGTGGGTGTTTCGAGGGTTGGCAAAACCCCAACCAGTCTTTATCTGGCTATGCAATATGGCTTAAAAGCAGCTAACTACCCGCTTATTCCAGAAGATTTTGAGCGCGGTAAATTGCCGCAAGATTTACGCGATTTTCAGCCAAAAATCTTTGGCCTCATGATTGATCCCGAGCGCTTATCAGAAATTCGTAATGAAAGGCGACCGGGAAGTAATTACGCCAAATTAGAAAATTGCCGCTATGAAATCAATGAAGCAACTGCAATGATGCGACGTGAATCGATTCCGTGGATTACTACCACGAGCAAATCAATTGAAGAAATTGCAACGACTATTTTGCAAGCCATTAAATCAGAAAAAATCTTATAAGTGAGATGCTAGCTTTCGCTAAAGATGCTCAATTTTAGCCGCTACGTACGCGGAAGGTCTCAAATAAACAGACTGCCGCAGCAGTAGCAACATTTAAAGATTCAACCCGCTGGTTTAGCGGAATACTAACTACTTGACCTTGGCTACGAAGTGCTGCAGTGACCCCGTGACCCTCATTGCCAAAAACCCAAACCACCGGGTTTTTTAGCTGTGCTTGCAAAGTATATAAATCAGTCTTACCTTGGGCAGCGGTAATTAGTAGTGGCGCTTCAATATGGGCAATTAGCTCACTCGGCGTCCAATCTTCATATAAAGTTAGTTGATGGTGAGCGCCCATAGCTGCACGCAATACCTTGCTTGACCAAAGGTGGGCGCAGCCAGATAAAGCTATTACTGTTTTAACGCCAGTGGCTGCGGCCGTTCGTAAAATAGAACCTACATTACCGGCATCTTGAATACCCTCTAAAACTACTACATCGCCACTAATCTTCAATTCCTCAGTAATGGGCTGCAAGATTGAATTGGGCAACTGAATTAAACCCAAAAAATGGGGTGCATTTGCTAATTCACTTATCAATGGCCACAATTCTTCATCAAGCTCAACTAAGCGGGTCTGTGGACACAAAACCAAATGTCGTTCGATTGCCTTACCAACTTCAGTATTGACCAACCCTGCTGCGCTGGTCAGTAGCGTAGTTAAACTGGCATCGCCTACCCAAGTTTGCAATAAGTGCACGCCTTCAATCACTGCCTGTGCATTAGCCAAGCGATGCTTATGGCCTTTACTCCCCACTGCTTGCAATAATCGAATTTGCTTTAAAAGGGGATTATCTTTTGAGCTAATCATCTCAAACTGAGTAGCGCCAAATTGTGTCAAGCTCTTTCACCATTTAAAACGCGACGAACTGGGCCAAAACTAAGGCGGTGTTCAGGGCAAATACCAAACTCGCTTAAAGCAGCATAGTGGGTCGGTGTTGGATAACCCATATGTTGATTAAAGCCATACTGGGGAAAGCGCAAATGGAGTTGAGCCATTTGTCGATCGCGGGTTACCTTAGCCAAAATCGAAGCTGCCGAAATTGCAGGTTCTTTGGCATCGCCTTTAATAATTGCTTCGGCTGCAATTGGCAGAACTGGGCAGCGGTTCCCATCAATTAGGGCTTTATCAGGCCAAGCGCCCAAGGCGAGCGCTAAATTTTCTAGTGCACGTTGCATCGCTAACATTGTAGCTTGCAAAATATTCAATTGATCAATTTCCTGCGCACTGGCTTCACCTACTCCCCAAGCTTTGGCCTTCAGCACAATTTCAGCATACAAAAGATCGCGTTTAGCTGGAGTTAATTTTTTTGAATCTTGCAAACCCAAAATAGGCTTTAGCGGATTTAATATTACTGCGCCAGCTAAGACTGCACCTACCAAAGGCCCTCTACCTGCTTCATCAACGCCACATACCCACAGCCCATCTTCAGTTGCTGAGTACAAAGAAATAGCTTTGGCGCTCATCTCTTAATACTCATTATTTCATACTCATTTTTTTATTAATCATCTCGTAGATAACTTTTCAGCTAAAACTTGAGCAACCAACAAGGCTGTTGGCTGACGCAATTCAAGGTGCAGGGCCTCAAAACGTTGTCGTAAAGTAGCTACCTTAGCAGGATGATGCAGCCAATCAATTAAAGCGCGAGCTAGTGCAGCAGGTTGAGCCTGTGATTGTAATAATTCAGGTACCACAAATTCACCACACAAAATATTTGGTAAACCTATGTAGGGCAAGTAAGCCTGCCGCTTCATTAGCTGCGCTGTAAGCCACGGAACTCGATAGGAAATGACCATCGGTTTTTTCCATAAGGCTGCCTGCAAAGTAGCAGTACCACTGGCAATGAGTACTACATCAGCCGCTTCCAAAATCAAATCGGCCTGGCCGTCAAGTAAAAAAATTTGTAAGCTAGGATGCTGCACTAAGGTTTGCAAGCGAAGTTGTTCTAGCGCCGGACGCAAATGGGGTGCCGCAACTGGAATGATAAAAACTGACTTCTCACCCTCAAGTTGTTGAGCTAATACGGGCATCGTCGCAAAAAAAGTTGGGGCAATTAAATCAATTTCTGAATGACGACTACCCGGCAAAACCGCAATTACCTTTGCACTAACAATCTGCTCTAGACTGCTTTCGATCTTAACGAGATTTGCTCGAGCAGCAGCAACATTTGGCTCGAGCGGTATTGTGCTAGCTAAAGGATGGCCAACATAGGTAGCCTCAATACCGGCAGCCTCATAAATGGCTTTTTCAAAAGGAAAAATACATAGCATGTGATCAACCGCCCGTTGAATTTTTTTAATTCGACCACCGCGCCAAGCCCAAATTGATGGAGAAACAAAATGTACTGTAGGTATGCCCGCGGCACGTAATTTTTCTTCAACCCCTAAATTAAAATCGGGGGCATCAATACCTAAAAAAACATCCGGCCGTTTGACCGACAATAAATCATGAATGAGAGCCTTACGCAGACGCAGTATTGCCGGAAGTTGCTGTAATGCTTCCACATAACCTCGCACGCTTAAGACCTCCATTGGCCATAAAGATTGCAAGCCCTGAGCCTGCATTAATGGGCCGCCAATACCATATATCGATAAGCCCGCCATTGCTGGTATTTGCTGTAAAGCTTGCAGGCTAGAAGCCGCCAATAAGTCGCCCGAGGGTTCGCCTGCGACACATGCCAAGGTTGGCAAAGTAAGCCTAACGAATAATGCCGCGCGTTGAAGCGGCAATGAAAGTGTGAAATTCAGTCAACCGGGTGACGGTAGCAGCATCTAAGTCTGGACTTGCAGATAGTGCCAAAATAGCTAATTTAGCGTCTTCAAAACTAAGGCCATCTTTGTAAAGTAATTTGTAGGCTTGACGTAAAGCCGTAATGGTTTCAGCTGAGAAATCGCGCCGCTTTAAGCCTTCGGTATTAATGCCATGCGGCGCTGCTTTATCACCAGCAGCAATGACAAAAGGTGGAATATCTTGTACTAAAGCCGATGCGCCACCCAACATAGCATGTTGTCCAATGCGGACAAACTGGTGCACCCCCGTCATGCCACCTAAGATAGCCCAATCACCAACCTCAACGTGACCAGCTATTTGTGCATTACTAGCAAAAATAGTGTGATTGCCAATTTGACTATCGTGAGCAATATGTACATAGGCCATAATCCAATTATCATTACCAATTCGTGTCACACCTGTATCTTGTGCAGTTCCAACATGAATCGTGGTAAATTCGCGAATTGTATTCCGGTCACCAATCGTCAGTTGCGTAGCTTCGCCGCGGTATTTCATATCCTGCGGAGCACCACCAAGCGCTACAAAATGACCAACCACATTTTCAACACCTAAGCTAGTTCGGCCTTCAATTACCGTATGCGAACCAATCTTGCTGCTAGCCCCAATAACGACATCAGGACCAATTACCGCATAAGGACCGATTTCAACTGCGGCACCAATTTGAGCCCGAGGATCAACAATCGCCGTCGCATGAATCTGCGTCATGCAACACCTTTTTTACGCACCGCGCAAGTAATGTTGGCCTCGGCAACCAGTTTGTCATCTACAGTTGCACTCACTTGAAATTTATAAACACCTGCTCGTTCACGCTCATAAATAGCTGTCATGATTAATTGATCGCCTGGCACTACGGGCTTTTTAAAGCGCGCACCATCTATGCCGGCAAAGTAATATAAAGAGTCCTCTTGCTGAGCTTCTGAAAATGTCAGTAAAGCCGCAGTTTGTGCGAGTGCTTCAATGATTAAAACTCCAGGCATGACTGGCAATTCTGGAAAGTGTCCCTGAAAAAAAGGTTCATTGATGGTCACGTTTTTGAGTGCCCGAATACTGACGCGGGGCACCAAATCTAATACCCGATCAACTAATAAAAAAGGATAGCGGTGTGGCAGTAATTTCAGAATCTGATTAATATCGATCAAAATAGGCTGGGTCATAAAAATTGTGTACTCGTCGAGAAATTCAAGGGAAGGATTTAATTATCAGAAGGTTTTTTACCGCGCTCTAAAAAACGCAGTCGTTGGCGTATTTTATCTAGTCCGCGCAAGATCGCCGCATTTTTCTCCCAGGACGCATGTAGCATCGAGGGATAGACACCAGTAAAGTGCTGCCCAGGCTCGATAATTGAACGAATAATCGCGGTGCCACCCGAAATAGTCGTACGATCAGCAATTGTGAGGTGACCGGCAAAACTGGCGTAGCCACCGATCATGCAATGACTACCAATTGTCGTGCTACCCGAAATACCCACACAACCTGCCACTACGGTATATGGGCCAATCTGCACATTATGGCCAATTTGTACTTGATTATCAATCTTACAGCCCATACCAATTCGGGTTTCATGCATTGCACCACGATCGATTGTGGTTGAAGAGCCAATTTCAACATCATCCTCGAGCACCACCCTACCCGTTTGTGGAATTTTTACCCATTCACCAACAGCAGCAGAAAAATCAGGCGCAAAACCAAAGCCATCAGCCCCAATGACCGTACTACTATGAATGATGCAACGCGCACCAATTTCGCAATCATGATAAATCGTACACATCGGCTGTAAAACACTATCGCTACCGATACGTACACCAATACCAATCGAGGTATTACCCACGATTGTCACTCGCTCGCCTAGCACAACGCCAGCAGCAATTTGCACAAAAGGACCAATATGGCACGATTGTGGGACGATTGCTGAAGCATCGATCGCTGCTTGAGGATGTATGCCTGGGGCGTATTGATGTGCAGTACTACGCGCAAATAATTGCGCTATACGAGCAAACGTTGCATAAGGATTTTTCGCCACGATAAAGGTGCGTAGTTTAGTGCTTCCAGCTTGAATAAATTCGAGATCAGTGCGACTCACAATCAAAGCGCCAGCGGAACTCGCTAAGGCCTGTGGGCGATACAAAGGATTAGAAAGAAAAGCGATATGCTCGGCTTGTGCGTGCTCGAGCGGGGCTAAGCCTATTAGCTCCGCAGAGCCCTCGCCCACTAACTCCGCTTGAAACTGGTTAGCCAGCTCGATGGCGGTGGGCATGAAACTTACTTGAGGTTATTTAAAGCCTTGATGACATCATCAGTAATGTCAACCTTTGGGCTTACGTAAGCAGCATCTTGAACAATTAGATCAATTTTTCGTTGTTCGGCAATTTGGCGCAGTATCACATTAGCCTTTTCGGCAATTTTGGCACGCTCTTCGAAATTACGTTGGTTCAAATCTTCGGTAAATTCTCGTTGTTTACGCTGCAGTTCACGATCTTGATCAGCTAACTCACGTTGTTTACGAATACGGTCAGCCTCAGACATTACCGCCGCATCGCGATCTAATTTTTCGGCTGCAGTTTTAATTTTTTGCATAGAGTCACGTAACTCATTTTGACGTTTAGCAAACTCAAGCTCAAGTTTTTTTTGTGTTGCCTTAGCCATATTAGATTCGCCAAATACTTTTTCTACACTTACTACAGC
Source organism: Polynucleobacter meluiroseus (assembly GCA_945878885.1). Classification (GTDB taxonomy): domain Bacteria; phylum Pseudomonadota; class Gammaproteobacteria; order Burkholderiales; family Burkholderiaceae; genus Polynucleobacter; species Polynucleobacter meluiroseus_C. Next base: position 12,737 of record CAMCUP010000016.1, read on the forward strand.
AACTCGAGTGGTGGGGAACTCTTGAGCATTGACTGCAAAGCCAAATAAAGTAAAGATAGCTAATAAGCTAGTCGACAAACCTCTCGGTAAATAACGCTGCTTCATAAGTATTCCTTAAAACAATTAAAGGTGATTAAAACGCCGTACCAATTTGGAACTGTAAACGCTGGATATTATCATTCGGCTGTGATTTGATCGGTATGCCATAGCTAAATTTTAATGGTCCTAACGGAGATATCCATTCTAAACCTATGCCATAAGAATACCTTAGAACGAGGTTTATGTTGGTGCCAAAAGCGTTTCCGCCATCGGTAAAAACGAAGCCACGTAAGGTTTTATCGTTACCAGACCCAGGAAACGGCACGGTATATTCAAGGTTGGCAACAATTTTAGACTGGCCACCAGTAGGCTGAAAATTGCCAGTATCTGGATTAAAGTACTGCGGCCCAAGGGAGCCGGGGGAGTAACCTCTGACCGAGCCAATACCACCTACGAAGTAGTTTTTTGTAATTGGGAAGGGGTATTTACCATAAGCCTCGCTATATCCAGTCTCAAAGTTAAAAGCCAAAATATGGGCTTTTGAGAATGAGTGGTATTGCTGATATTTACCATAAATACGGTAATACTGCATATTTGCCACTGGCGTACCTACTTCGCTCGATAAGCTCATTAAAGACCCGGCAGAAGGCACTAACGCGCTGTCGCGCCCATCACGGGTCCAGGAGGCCGTAAGGGGAATGTTAAAGGTTGTCAGGGTACCCGGAATTGCCACCCCATAATCTGTTACATAAGTTTGGTAAGGCACTGGGGTACTAGTAGTGGCATTAATTTGATATGCCTCAACTGCAGTACCAAAAAAGACTCGATCTACCTCAGAGTAAGGCACCCCAAAACGTAAGGTACCACCGGCACTTTTAATTTGGTAACTTGGATCACCCGTGTAATACAGCGGTTTAGAAGAACGGTAAAACAAATCGGTATATCGGCTAATACCATCATCAGTAAAGAAGGGGTCGTATTGCGACAAAACAAAGTTTTGATTAATTTTACCTAGTGAAACATTTAAACCAATCGCGGTACCAGTACCAAAAGCATTTTCTTGATTAATACCTGCAGTTAAAATAATTTTTTCAGTCGATGAATAGCCAGCGCCCAAACTAATTGAACCAGTTGGCTTTTCAACTACCTTCACATCTACATCCACTTGGTCAGGAGACCCTGGCACATCTTTAGTCATGATATCGGCTTCATTAAAGTAGCCTAAACGATTAATCCGCTCTTTAGATAATTGAATTTTGTCGCTATCAAACCAAGAGCTTTCAAATTGGCGTATTTCGCGGCGAATCACAATATCGCGGGTACGCGAGTTACCGGTAATATTAACTTGACGGACATATACTCGGCGACCAGGGTCGATAACCAAAGTTAAATCAACCTCACTGACATCTTGCCGTATATCCGGCTGCGGACTAACCGTAGCAAAAGCGTAACCATAAGAACCTAACAAGCCCGCAATAGCCTTAGTACTCTCAGCCAATTTTGCCGATGAATAGACATCCCCAGCCTTAAGTAGTAATAATTTGCTAAGCTCAGTTTCTTTACCCAGTAACTCACCGGCGAGCTTAACGTCTTTGACCTTAAAGCGCTGTCCTTCTTTGACGCCAATGGTCAAGTAAATACCTTTTTTATCTGGCGTAATCGAAACCTGAGTTGACTCGATTAAAAACTCTAAATATCCACGATTTAAATAATAGGAACGAATTGTTTCTAAGTCGGCAGTTAGTTTTTGCTTTGAATACAAATCATCATTGGTATAAAAAGATAACCAACCTTTTGCCTTCAGTTGCATTTCATCGCGTAAAGTGCCTTCGCTAAAAACTTTATTACCAATAAAATTAATTTCTTGAATTTTGGCTACTGGGCCTTCATCAATATTGAAATACACCGAAACTTGGTTACGTTCCATCGGGGTAACCGTGGCTACTACTTCGGCTGCAAACAAACCCTTACTAACATATTGGCGCTTTAGCTCTTGCTCGGCTTTATCAATTAAGGCCTTATCATAAAAACGTGCTTCGGCAACCCCAACAGCCTTTAACGATTTGCGCACAATTTCTTGATCAAATTCTTTCATCCCAGTAAATTCAATGCGATTAATTGTAGGTCGTTCATCAACGCTAATAATTAAGATATCGCCCTGCTCTTGAATTTGTACATCGCGAAAAAAGCCGGTGCCGTAAAGGGCGCGAATAGCTTCTGCACCCTTTTCAGGGGTAAATTTATCGCCAACCTGTAAGGGTAGATAACTGAACACGGTGCCTGGCTCAACGCGTTGGATACCTTCTAAGCGAATATCTTTAATGATGAAACCACTTGCATCAGGTGAACTAGTTATAGCAGAGCCAGTTTTAGTGGCAGTATTTTTTGGCGCAGCACTAGGTGCGTCAGCGGTAGGTCCTGGCGCATTTTCGGGTAAAGTTTCAGTAACTAGATTACTATTTGTCTGAGCAACAGCGGTAGTAATATCAAAAAACGCCAAGCCCAATAGGGTAATAGGAACGCCATAAAGGCATGAGCTTAGGCGAATTTTAAATCTCATATTCTTGTGAACTCAAGGCGAAAGATAGCGTTGAAAATCATTAAACAAAGCCAACAGCATCAGAAACGTTAACAAGATAAAACTACTTTTTTGTAAGACCGCTTGCAGAGCCTCTGGCAGGCGCCGACCCGACACCATTTCCCATGCATCATACAGTAGCTGACCACCATCAAGCATCGGTAATGGGATCAAATTCAGCAGTCCAATACTAATACTTAAAAGTGCTAAAAACGCTAAATACGGCTGCCACCCAACTTGGGCAGACTTGCCAGCCATATCAGCAATACTCAGCGGGCCACCTATCTGCGCTAATGAAGTGCTACCTGTGACTAAACCTAGCATCATGCGGGTTGATACTTTAGTAATTAACCAAACTCGTTCTGCGGCATAAAGCAGCGCCTGCAAAGGTGGTAATTGCAGCTCAAACCATTTTGGTGGATTACCTACCAGCGGAAAAAGTCCTAACTCCCGAAATACATCTGTCTTGGGGTGCACCTCTGGTAATTGATCGCTTAAAAAGCGTACTTCCGATCTACTACCTCGAAGGTTTTCAATTTCTAGAGCAAATCCTTCGTGTGCCGTAACGCTATCTAATAAATACCAACGTAAGGCATTCCAACTTACCACTGCAGTAAATGCACTTACTCCATCCTTACTGTTTTCCTCGCTGGCAATATTTTTCCAACCAATAACTCGATCTCCAGCACTAAGACCAACTTTAGCTGCTAGTGAGGCAGCTGGCGGAGCTTGTAACTGTGCAGGCAATTGCGCTACTCCAGTAAAATAAATTACCGTCAAGAGCAACAAAGCCAGTAAAAAATTAGCAAGCGGGCCAGCCGCAACAATCAGAGATCTTTGCCATAGCGGCTTACGGTCAAAATCACCAGCTTGCTCAGCAATGGAAATGGTTTGCTCGGTATCGCGTGCGTTCATTAACTTCACATAGCCACCTAAAGGTAGCATCGCAATGACCCATTCCGTTTGATGACGATCGCGAAAAGTAAAGAGCGGCTTGCCAAAACCAATTGCAAAACGCAACACCTTAACGCCACAACACCGTGCGGCAAAATAATGGCCAAACTCATGAAAACTCACTAGAATGCCGAGCGCCAATAAAAAAGCTAACAAAGTAATTAGTGCTTGCATAAGCTACTGGCTGCGCAATCGAGCTAAGCATTGCCTAGCAATTCTTCTGGCTGTTTGATCGGCATCCAACACCTCTACTAAGGTGAGCGCCTTACTTGCAGGCACCTGCTCGAGTACTTGTTCTACTAGTGGTGCAATCTGTAAATAAGCTAGCTCAGTGGCCAAAAAGGCGCCTACTGCAACTTCATTGGCTGCATTTAATATAGCTGGGGCAGTTCCACCTAGACGCGCTGCTGCAAATGCTAAAGATAAACAAGGAAATTGATTTAAATCAGGTAAGGTGAAATTTAAAGCAGATAACTGCGTTAAATCAAGTGGCACGACACCAGCGCTAATCCGCTGTGGCCAAGCTAAGCCATAGGCAATTGGCGTGCGCATGTCGGGTTGACCCATTTGTGCAATTACCGAGCCATCTCGATACCGCACCATGGAGTGCACTACGCTTTGCGGATGAATTAACACCCGAATTTGCTCCAAGGGTACTGCAAATAACCACCGCGCCTCAATTACCTCCAAACCTTTATTCATCATCGTGGCTGAATCAACTGAGATCTTGCGACCCATTACCCAGTTGGGATGTGCGCAGGCTTGGGCTGGAGTAATCTGCGCTAAATCAGCTATGGGAGTAGTGCGGAAAGGTCCGCCAGAGGCAGTTAACCATAATTCCTCTACCCCACACTCTGCTCTAGCTGCATCGTTATGTAAGGCATTAAAACCAGATGGTAAACATTGAAAGATCGCATTGTGCTCACTATCGATCGGAATTAATTCCGCACCACTATCACTTACCGCTTGCATGAATAAATCGCCCGACATCACTAAAGCTTCTTTATTAGCCAATAAAATCCGCTTACCTGCTTGCGCTGCTGCTAGCGTAGGTAGCAAACCAGCAGCACCTACAATGGCCGCCATCACCGTATCGCAATCAGAATCAATTACTGCTGTTACTAAAGCTTCTGGGCCATATAACACTGTAGTTGCAATTTTTTCGCGCAACAAAGCATCGGCCAATTGTTTTGCGCCTTGTGCATCACCAAGCACAGCAATACGCGGTTTAAATTCGCGGCATTGGGCCAATAGTCGATCGACTTGTTGATTGGCTGTTAAAGCTACCACTTGATAGCGCATGGGATGTGCGCGAATAACATCAAGGGTATTGACCCCAATCGAACCCGTCGATCCTAAAATTGCGATTCGCCGTGGCAAACTCATAACATCAGACCAACTAAAAGTGCTGCAAGCGGCATGGTTGGTAATAATGCATCGATCCGATCTAATACGCCACCATGTCCTGGCAGTAAGCTACTGCTATCTTTTACACTTGCTAAACGTTTTAGCTGTGACTCGAATAAGTCGCCAACAATGCTAAACAGAGTTAAGCCAATAACTAAGATAAGCATTATCGGAAAGCCTAAGCGCATCACAGCAAAGCCGAATAAAGTAACGTTAAAAGGTAAATACCAAGCGCACAGACTCGCATAGATACAAGTGAAGATAATGCCGCCAACTGCTCCCTCAAGGGTTTTACCGGGGCTAATTTGCGCTGCTAAACGACGGCGTCCAAGGGCTTTGCCCACAAAATAAGCACCAATGTCGGCAACCCAAACCAAGGCCATAGTGGAAAGTAAAAATATCACGCCAAACTGACGCAATAAAATTAGTGCAAACCACGCTGCACTAAAAATAATAAGGCCTAACAAAGCAAATGATAAGGGCCATTTGGCTACAGGTAATTTAAGGCTTCGCCACAAAAAAAGGGGGGCGATAAAGATCCAAAAAAAACTTGCGCTCAGTAAGATGCCGAATTCAATCATGGGATTTTGCCCATATAACAAAGCGGCAATGATTAAGATTAAAAGCAGCGCATAGATGAATGCAAGGGCACTTTTTTGCGGCGCAATTAAACGGCTCCACTCCCAAGCTGCTATAGCTAAGATCAGTAAAAAAATACCACTCAAATACAAAGGAGTAAGTAAAAATAAGCTAGGCAAAAGCACAGCTAGTAAAAGTACGGCTGTAATAATGCGAGTCTTTAACATGGAAAAGTGTTTAGACGCAAGCGCGCTTAGACACTGCCTTGCGTAGCAACTTTAGGTAATTTAGTTGCAAGTTGTGCGCTAGTGCGACCAAAGCGTCGCTCACGCTGACTAAACCATTCAAATGCATGGTGTAATTGTGCCGTATCAAAATCAGGCCACAACACATCAGTAAAATAAAGCTCGGCATAAGCAAGTTGCCATAATAGAAAGTTACTTACTCGCTGCTCGCCACCAGTACGAATAAATAAATCGGGTTCTGGAGCATAAGCCATCGATAAATTTTCTTGCAATAACTCTTCGGTAATTTGATCAGCTTGCAATCCTGGGTTTAGCAAGAGGCACTTACGCATGGCTTGTAAAATATCCCAACGCCCACCATAGTTAGCAGCAACTGTGAGGGTTAAGCCTGTGCAATGGGCAGTTTTCTCTTCCGAAAAACGGACCATATCTTGAATCGCGGAATCAAAGCGGCTTAAATCACCGATCAGTTTAAAGCGAATATCGTTATCACTTAAACGAGTCACTTCACGACGCAATGATTTTAAAAATAACTTCATTAAAAATCCCACCTCTTCAGGTGGGCGTCGCCAATTTTCTGAACTAAAAGCAAAAATAGTCAGGTATTCAACTCCAGTACGGCGACATTCTTCGACTACTTTACGCACTGATTCTAGGCCTTCCGAATGCCCCGTCACTCGAGGCATTAAGCGTTTACCGGCCCAACGGCCATTACCATCCATAATGATGGCCACATGGCGTGGTACCGCAGTGACCTCAGGAATAACTAAGGTAGAGCTAGTATGTTTAGACATAAAAAGAGCATGGTAAAAAAGGCATATTGATTAGGTTAAACGGAACTAAACCGTCATGATCTCTTTCTCTTTTTCGACCACGATTTTATCAATATCACTTACAGCGCGATCGGTCATTTTTTGTACCTCATCTTGGGCGCGGCGCTCTTCATCTTCTGAAATCACCTTGTCTTTACTCAGTCGCTTTAAATGTTCGTTAGCATCACGCCGTAAATTACGAATTGCAATTTTGGTTTCTTCACCTTCGCTTTTTACTAATTTTGTCAACTCACGCCGACGTTCCTCGGTGAGTGGCGGCATTGGCACCCGAATAACGGTGCCTTGTGACACTGGATTTAGGCCTAAATCTGAATCACGAATGGCTTTTTCAATTACGGCAACCATAGTTTTTTCAAATGGCTGCACATTGATAGTGCGGGCATCAGCTAGACCTAAATTAGCCACTTGGCTAAGTGGTGTTAGATTACCGTAATAATCAACTGTAATGTGTTCTAAAATCCCGGCGTTAGCTCGCCCCGAACGAATTTTTGCTAAATTGCTTTTTAATGATTCAAGCGACCGATGCATCTTTTGCTCGGCGCTGGTTTTAATTTCCGCAGCAGACATCACAGCACTCCTTTTAAACGTGAACCAAAGTACCTTCCGACTCACCCAATACCACGCGCATTAATGCACCAGGCTTCAAAATAGAAAACACCCGTATTGGTAGTTTACGATCACGGCATAAAGCAAAGGCAGTGGCGTCCATCACTTGTAAATTTTTGATCAGTGCTTCATCAAACGTAATCGACTGATACAAAGTAGCACTTGGATCAAGTTTTGGATCACTGCTATAAATCCCATCTACCTTAGTAGCCTTTAACATCACTTCAACGCCCATTTCAGCACCGCGTAAAGCAGCCGCTGTATCGGTTGTAAAAAACGGGTTACCTGTGCCAGCGGCAAAAATGACTACCTTACCTTCACTCATTGCGCGAATTGCCCGCGGGCGAATATAGGGTTCAACCACCTGATCCATGCGTAATGCCGATTGCACGCGAGCTTCAACCCCTTTTTGCCGTAGGGCATCTTGCAAAGCCAATGAATTCATCATCGTAGCTAACATGCCCATGTAATCAGCGGTTGCTCGATCCATGCCCGCTGCACCACCCGCTACTCCACGGAAAATATTACCGCCACCAATCACTATCGCTAACTCAATGCCCATCCCAACTACTTCAGCAATTTCAGCCACCATTGCGTCAATCGTTATCGGGTTGATCCCAAAAGCATCGTCCCCCATTAAGGCTTCGCCAGAAAGTTTGAGAAGGACACGCTTATAAGCAGGCATATTGAATTATTCTTTAAAAGTAATTAATCTTAAGCGCTCACTTTAGCAGCCGCTACTTGTGCGGCAACTTCCGCAGCGAAGTCGTCTTGGCGCTTTTCAATGCCATCACCAACCACATACAAGGTAAATGACTTAATCGTGGTGTTGGTCACTTTCAGCATTTGTTCAACTGTTTGCTTATCATTTTTAACAAAAGTTTGATCAAGTAAAGAAACTTCTTTTAAATACTTTTGCACTGTACCTTCAACCATCTTAGCCACAATCTCGGCTGGCTTACCCGCCTCAGCTGCTTTTTGCTCAGCAATATTGCGCTCAGCAGCAATATTAGCTGCTGGTACATCGGCAGCGGATAAAGCCACTGGTTTCATTGCGGCAATATGCATTGCGACATCTTTAGCCGCTGTTTCATCACCCTCAAATTCAACCATCACACCAATGCGTGTGCCATGTAAATAAGACACCAATTTACCAGTAGTGGCAAAACGTTGAAAACGGCGGGGCGTCATATTTTCTCCAATACGCCCAATTAATTCACTGCGCACAGCATCAACCGTTTTCCCGTCCATTGCCAAGGCTAATAAGGCAGCAACATTGGTAGGATTATGGTCGGCCACTAACTGAGCGCAAGCTTTACTAAAAGCTAAAAAATCATCATTTTTTGAAACGAAATCGGTTTCACAATTTACTTCAATCAAAGCGCCAATGCCACCATTAATGTAACTAGCAACTACACCTTCGGCAGTTACGCGCGAAGCAGCTTTGCTGGCCTTGCTACCCAATTTCACGCGCAGAATTTCTTCCGCTTTCGCCATGTCGCCAGCCGCTTCGGTTAATGCTTTTTTGCATTCCATCATCGGGGCATCAGTTTTGGCGCGTAAATCACCAACCATTGCAGCGGTAATTACAGTCATTAAACTACCTTCCCTTCTTCAATAAATTCCTCTTCACCTTCTTTCACTGCTTCTAAGACTTCTTGAACAGAGTTGGCCTTCCCTTCCAGAATTGCATCGGCAATACCGCGCACATAAAGGAGCACAGCCTTGCTCGAGTCATCATTACCAGGAATGATGTAATCAATTCCTTCTGGCGAATGGTTGGTATCCACCACGGCAATAACTGGGATGCCTAATTTTTTTGCTTCGGTAATGGCAATCTTGTGATAACCCACATCAACCACAAAGATTGCGTCGGGCACGCCATTGAGGTCTTGAATTCCGCCTAAAGCCTTTTGTAATTTATCGAGGTCACGATCATTGGTTAAGGCTTCTTTCTTTGAGAGCTTATCCCAATCACCCGCTTCTTTAGCAACAGCCATGTCTTTTAAGCGCTTCAAAGAGCCTTTGACAGTCTTAAAATTGGTTAACGTGCCGCCTAACCAGCGGCTATCGATATAAGGCATACCAGCACGCGCAGCTTCTTCTGCAATGACTTCGCGTGATTGACGTTTAGTGCCGACAAATAAAATCGTGCCACGATTAGCGGCAACTTGCTTCGCAAATTTCAGAGCATCCTGAAACATGGGCAAAGTCTTCTCCAAATTAATAATATGGATTTTGTTGCGATGGCCAAAAATATAAGGGGCCATTTTGGGGGACCAAAAGCGCGTTTGGTGGCCAAAGTGGCAACCGGCTTCTAGCATTTCACGCATAGTTACTGACATAACATTCTCCTAAGGGTTTGGTCTAAGGCTAAGTCCTGACTGCGCTAAAAAACGCTACCCTGGAAGGCTTAGCCTGCTATTTCGAATTACTTCGATCGGTAAATTATAGCTTATATATCAATCATCTAGGCGCAAAAGAGCCAAAAAACCTCAAGTCGTTGATAATCAAGGCATGAACAGTGTTTTTACCCTTGAAAAAGACCTCCAAGGCATGCGTGAGGCGGGTCGGCTCGCCAGCGAAGTACTCGACCACGTGGCTCCAGCGATTCGCCCAGGCGTAAGTACAGGTGAGCTCGATCAAATTTGTCATGCCTTTATGCGTGATGTTCAAAATACTATTCCAGCGCCATTAAACTACCAGCCCCCCGGCTATCCCCCCTTTCCTGCGGCAATCTGTACCTCAGTAAACGATGTCATTTGCCATGGCATTCCGGGCGATAAAGTATTAAAGGCTGGAGACGTCGTCAATCTCGACATTACTGTAATTACTCCGGATGGTTACTATGGCGATACCAGCCGGATGTTTATGGTTGGTGAAGTTTCGGTCTTAGCCGAGCGCTTAACGCAAATTACCTTTGAATGTATGTGGCTTGGTATTGCTCAGGTAAAACCAGGCGCCTATTTAGGTGATATTGGTCATGTAATTCAAACACACGCTGAGCAGGCTGGATATTCGGTAGTTCGTGAGTACTGTGGTCATGGTATTGGTAAAGTCTTTCACCAAGATCCCCAAATTTTGCATTATGGGCGCCCTAGCACTGGTGAGCAATTGCAAGCAGGTATGACGTTCACGATTGAACCAATGATTAATGCTGGGCGCCGAGAAATTCGCACCATGCCCGATCAGTGGACTGTAAAAACTAAAGACCGTAGCCTATCAGCACAGTGGGAGCACACCTTACTTGTAACTACACAAGGTGTTGAAGTATTAACTTGGTCGGCAGGCAGCAACCCGCCGCCCGAGTGCGTTAAGGGCTTAGTATTTCGACCCCAGCTTATTGCGGCGTAGGAGCCGCCCCAAATTAGTTCTTCTCCTACCATGAATTCAGTGACTGCACTCTCACCGCATCATGTCATTGCTCATCTACGTAATGCATGCGCTACTGAATATCAATTATTTCTGGCAGATCAAAACGTTGCTAGGCTAACAAAAAAACTGACAGAAATAAATGATGCTGCCTTAATACATTTATGGCAAGACTGCGCAATTGCTTCAGACCTAGCACTAATTGCTGTCGGGGGTTTTGGGCGTGCGGAACTCTTCCCATATTCTGATATTGATATCTTAGTATTACTGCCCAACGACTCCAAACTAGATCCTAAAGCTGATAGTGAAAAGGTTGCTCGCTTTATTACCCAATGCTGGGATTCTGGCTTGGAAATTGGCTCGGCAGTCCGCACTCTCGCAGAATGCTTAAGCGAGGCAGAGCAAGATATTACCGTGCGTACCTCACTCTTAGAAGCGCGACTGATCTGCGGCTCGCGCAGCTTATTTAAAGCATTTCAAACAGCCTTCACCACAGCACTTGATCCAAAGACTTTCTTCCAAGCAAAATTACTAGAGCAAACGCAACGCCATCAAAAATACCAAGACACACCCTATGCGCTCGAGCCCAATTGCAAAGAAAGCCCAGGGGGTCTGCGCGATTTACAAGTAATTTTGTGGGCTAGTAAGGCGGCACAACTTGGTAATAGTTTTAATGACTTATTTCAAAAAGGCTTAATTACAGAGCGTGAGCTTACTGAATTAAAACGCAATAAGCGTTTTTTGGCAACCTTGCGCGCCAATTTGCATTTACTTACCAATCGTCATCAAGACGTTTTAGCATTTGACTTACAAGCGGTCTTAGCGAAGTCCATGGGTATTGAAGAAAGCTCAGCCCGTCAAGCCAGTGAAGCCATCATGCGTCGCTACTACTGGGTAGCCAAGGCTGTTACCCAACTCAATACTATCTTGTTACAAAATATTGAAGCGTTATTATTTCCCCAAGAATCACGCACGATTCACCCCATTGCGGGTGAAGAGAACAACGACTTTATTGAGCGTCAAGGTTTACTAGATATTCATGATCCGCTCTTGTATCAAAAACATCCCGAACAAATTCTGCGTACCTTCTTAGTACTAACTCAAACTCCAGCAGTCAATGGTTTATCTGCCACGATTTTGCGTGCGCTCTATAACGTGCGTAAAAAAATGAATAGTCAATGGCGTAAAGATCCCATTAATCGCCAACTCTTTATGGAAATTCTCAAGCAAGCCGATGGCGTAAGTAATGCATTTAGGCTGATGAACCAAACCAGCGTTCTAGGCCGTTACCTGCCCCCCTTTCGGCGCATCGTCGGGCAAATGCAACATGACTTATTCCATGTGTACACAGTTGATCAACATATTTTGATGGTCCTAAGAAACGTGCGCCGCTTTATGTTGGTGGAACATGCTCACGAGTTCCCTTTATGTAGTCGTTTAATTGCACACTTCGAAAAGCCCTGGCTACTTGTAATTGCAGCTTTATTTCACGATATTGCTAAAGGGCGTGGGGGCGATCATTCATTATTGGGCAAGCGTGATGTGCGTGAATTCGCTAAAGACCATACGCTCGATAAAAAAGATACCGATTTATTAGTTTGGCTGGTGGCTGAGCACTTAAATATGAGTCAAGTTGCACAAAAACAAGACATTAGCGATCCAAATGTAATTATGGCTTTTGCCAAGAAAGTTGGTGATGAGCGCCACCTAACTGCTCTTTATCTCTTAACTGTAGCTGATGTACGTGGCACGAGCCCAAAGGTGTGGAACGGCTGGAAAGCCAAGTTACTAGAAGATTTATATCGCGCTACCCTGCGTGTTTTAGGCGGTGCCAAGCCTGATGCCTCATCTGAACTAGCTCAGCATCAGGAAGAAGCTCGGCGTAACTTACGCTTACATGGCTTTCAAGACTCAGCGTATGAGGCCTTCTGGCAAAAACTCGATGTGGCATTTTTCTTACGCCAAGAGGCAGGCGATATTGCTTGGCTATCACGCCATTTAATGGGTCAAGTTGAAACCACTAAGCCTATCGTGCTAGCGCGCTTATCACCGGCAGGAGAAGGCTTACAGGTTGCAATTTATATGCCTGACCAAGCAGACCTTTTCTCACGCATTTGTGGTTACTTCGAGCGTAACGGTTTTTCTATTTTAGATGCGCGAATTCATACCACTCGACATGGTTATGCCTTAGATACCTTTGAAGTTGCTAGTAGTGAGCTAGATGATGAACCCCATAGCTACCGCAATCAAATTCAATTAGTCGAATATGCCCTTACTGAAGCATTACAAAAACCCACCCCTCTACCAACACCATCAATGGGCCGTTTATCACGCCAGTCGCGTAGCTTCCCCATTCAACCCCGGGTACATATGCAGCCCGATGAACGCGGCCAATACTATGCCCTGTCATTCACTGCCAGCGACCGAGCAGGATTGCTCTACGCTATTTCAAGAGTCTTGGCAAAACACCATGTTTCACTTCATACCGCTCGCATCAATACCCTGGGTGAACGCGTTGAAGACGTCTTACTTTTAAATGCAAGTGAGCTCAGTAAAAATCCACGCTTACAAATTCAATTAGAAACAGAATTACTAGAAGTGCTGGGAAGTTAGTGGTACTTAAAAACCTAGCGCAATAAAGCCAGCATTTCTGCTTCGTCAATCACTGCAATACCAAGCTCTTCTGCCTTGGCTAGTTTGCTACCAGCATCTGCGCCCGCAACCACATAATTAGTCTTGGCAGAAACTGAGCCAGCGACTTTAGCGCCAGCTTTTTCCAGCATCGCCTTAGCGTCCTCGCGTGAAAGGGATGGCAAGGTGCCTGTCAAAACAAAGGTTTTACCTGCTATCGCTTGATTCAAAACCTTTTCAGTCACGCTCAATTGAATACCCGAGGCTAGTAATTGTTCAATGACTTCGCGATTATGAGCTTCAGCCATAAAACTTTCAATTGAATCGGCTACAACTGGGCCAACATCATGAATTGTTAATAGTTCCTCGGCAGAGGCCGCCATCAAGGCGCTCATATTGCCGTAGTACGCTGCTAAATCTTTAGCAGTTGTTTCACCTACATGGCGAATACCTAAAGCAAAAATAAATCGGGCCAAACTTGTTTGACGAGATTGCTCAATCGCTTGAATTAAATTATCCGCCGACTTTTCGCCCATCCGCTCTAAATTAGCGATCGCATTAAGATCTAAATGGTAAAGATCAGCAGGTGTCTGTACTATATTTAAGTCGACCAACTGATCGACAATTTTTTCTCCCAAGCCTTCAATATCCATTGCCCGGCGTTGGGCAAAATGTAATAAAGCTTGTTTACGTTGTGCACCACAAAATAAGCCCCCACTACATCGTGCAATTGCTTCATCAGCTAAGCGTTCAATATGTGAGTCGCAAACAGGGCACCGCTTTGGCATTACAAATTGCACAACATTTTTAGGACGTCGCTCAGTAACTACTGAGACCACTTCAGGAATTACATCGCCTGCTCTACGCACCACTACAGTATCGCCAATGCGCACGTCTTTACGGCGCACCTCATCTTCGTTATGCAATGTAGCATTGGTAACAGTAACCCCACCAACCTCGACTGGTGCTAAGCGAGCTACGGGGGTTATCGCGCCAGTGCGACCCACTTGTACGTCTATACCTAAGACCTTAGTTAAAGCTTCTTGAGCAGGATATTTATGTGCTAAAGCAAAACGTGGCGCCCTAGATACGAAGCCCAATTGATTTTGTTCAGCAAAAGAATTCACTTTATAAACTACCCCATCAATGTCATAAGGTAAGCTAGCCCGTTTCGCGCCCACTTCATCATAAAAGGTCAGCATCTCTTGTACCGAGTGAAGTAAACGGCGTTCAGGGCAAACAGGTAAACCCAATTCAATATAACGATCCAGTAATTCTCGGTGGGTTGCAGGTAACCAGGAATTTGGTATTAACTCGCCCAAGCCATAGGCAAAGAAAGAAAGTGGGCGACGTGCGGTAATTTTCGAATCTAGCTGCCGCAAGCTACCTGCCGCTGCGTTACGGGGGTTGGCAAATTCCTTTTCACCCTGCTCTGCTGCTAGTTGATTCATACGCTCAAAATCACGTAAGTACATGAAGACTTCACCGCGTACTTCAAGTACAGTGGGCATCGAATTGCCTAATAAATGCAACGGAATAGCACGGATGGTGCGAATATTCGCTGTGACATCTTCACCGTTAGCGCCATCACCCCGTGTGGCGGCCCTGACCAACACACCATTTTCATAACGCAAAGAAATGGCGAGACCATCAAATTTCAATTCACCGGCAAATTCAACTTGATGAAGCTTCAGACCTTCACGACAACGACGTTCAAAAGCTTCTAATTCCTTTAATTCAAAGGCATTATTTAAGGAAAGCATAGGTACTGCATGCTGTACAGATTGAAAATCTTGTAGCGCTACTCCGCCAACACGCTGCGAGAGCGAATCTGGCTTAATCCATTGGGGATTATTTGCTTCAATCTCCAGCAGCTCGCGGTAGAGGCGATCATACTCACTATCAGGAAGTAAAGGCGCATCAAGCACATAATAGGCGCGCTCTAAACGCGCTAACTCTAGCTGGAGCCACCGATATCGCTCGGCTAATTTTGCCGGATCAGCCTGCGCCAAAATCAAGACCTAACTAAATAAGCGTTGAGCTGTAGTAGAGCCGGCCATAATACCGCCCTGCTCAAGCTCGGTGTATAAACTGTCGATATGATGATGAATGCTTGTTACTGCCATAGCAGTTAAATTAAGACCATTGTCATCTACCAGGCGCCCTTGTTTAGCTTCAGCAATCGCCGCTCCTTCGGCTAGCATCCGCTCAAAGGCACGCTCTTGAATTGGCACAAGCGGTAATTCAAGTAAAAAGGTTAATTGCTTTACTGGATCAGTTGGATCTAATTCGCTACTAAAAAAAAGTAACTGCCCCTGATTAAAAAACTCGAATGAGCGTTGATTAGCATGAAGACGAAAGCCTCTTTGCTGCATCACAGACACTAAATCAGCCCAGACTAAGGGATTGCTATCAAAAAGTAAATTAATACTCAGCTGTATATCTGTTTGCGCAGCTAAAGCGTCTAATTCTTTAGCGCTATCAAGCATCGCATTTACGCCAGGCATATCAATTTGTGCGCCTAAGGCTTCGGCTAAGTTTTGTGCATGGGTAAAAAAATTAGATAAATCTCCTACTTCAATTGGACCTTGACGGTTGGCCAATTGCACTGCTAATTGCAGCTCAGAATAGGCAAAGGATGTGGTGATTTTCTCCCAAGTGTCACCATCAATCCAATTGGCTTTTAGGCCTTCCAGTAAATATTGCAAATCATGCTGTGGCCATGTGCCAATTTCGGCCAAAATCTCAGCCCCTTGAATGGGCTCATTAAAGCGTAGTGTTGCAACACAATCAATTCTCGGATCAATGGAGACCCTGCTAGCAGTAAGTACCATGGCGGCCGCCATCACAGCCTGACTAGGATCATTAACTTCACCTAAAGAAGGCTCGTGCCGCTGCTGATTTGCTAGTGCCGGTTCGGTGCCTTTGGTATGACTTGTATCAAGTAGCTTGTGGCGTGCCCGAGCATGACGTAAATTAACAATGACTACTAATAGTAATAAGAAAATACCAATGACAATTAAGGCAACTTGCAAATCTGAAAGGCCGGCATTAGCAATCATGTCTTTCAGCGGCATTTATGCAGGCTCCACCATCGTCACAGCCGAAGAAATATCCACAGCCACTATGCGTGATACGCCTTGTTCTTGCATCGTCACCCCAATTAGTTGATGAGCAATTTCCATCGTAATTTTATTATGGGAAATAAATACAAACTGGGTCTTAGACGACATTCTCGATACCATTTCTGCATAGCGTAGGGTATTAGCGTCATCAAGTGGCGCATCAACCTCATCTAATAAACAGAACGGCGCAGGATTTAATAAGAAAAGTGAAAAGACTAAGGCAATTGCAGTTAAAGCTTTTTCACCGCCAGACAAAAGATGAATTGAACTATTTTTCTTGCCAGGAGGTTGCGCCATCACAAGTACGCCAGAATCTAAAATCTCTTCGCCAGTCATCACTAATTCAGCATGACCACCGCCAAATAACTCGGGGAACAAACGACCAAAGTGCCCATTCACTTGATCAAAAGTGCCTTGCAATAAATCACGAGTTTCGGCATCAATCTTCGCAATTGCATCGGTTAGGGTTTGCATCGCTTCATTCAAATCGGCTGATTGGGCATCAAGGAATGATTTACGCTCACGTGAACTTACTAACTCATCAAGCGCGGTCATATTAACTGGGCCCAGCGATTGAATCTCATTATTTAAACGCGTGACATCACCTTGCAGTACGCTGACTTTTAATTCCGTACTAAAGCGCGTTTCGATACTGGCTAAATCGGCTTCGGCCTCAAGTAATAAGGTGGCAAATTGTTCATAATTAAGGCGCGCAGCTTGCTCACGTAATTGCAAGTCGGTAGCCTTATCACGTAATGGCTGCAGGGTACGCTCAACTAACATCCGCGCTTCATCAGCCTCACGCAACTCATGTAGCAATGCATCTTGCTCAGTGCGCGCAGTTGCAAGGGCAGTTTCACGATCGGTGCGAGTAACCAGTAAAGTTTGTAACTTATCCTGAGCCTCTTCATCACTTAAACCTGCTAACTCAGTTTCAGCAGCGGCAAATTTATCTTGAATTTCCATAATTTGGGTACGCGCAGTAGTTTGGTCGCGCTGCAAATCGGTAATCCGTTGCTGCAAAGAACGAGTTGTAAAAGCAGCCTCCTGTGCTGCCATTTCAGCAGTACGTAAGGCATCACGTAGTTGGTCGCGGGCCTGTGTGGCTAACTCGCATTGCTGGTGGGCAGCTGTCAATTGGGTCTGCGTACTCGCTTGTGTTTGCTCAGATTGGGTAAAGTCATTTCTGGCTTGCTCTGCCTGCAAATTGCTTTGCTCAATTTGCTGTCTTAATTCAGCTAATTCAGCGTTAATTTGAGTCGCACGCAAGGTATATTGCTCTTCAGCTTGACTTAACTGCATTTGCTCTACTTCGAAACCATGGGCTGTTTGCACGGCCTCCTCGGCATTTAGCCGAGCGCGCTCGGCAGCTTGTAAGGCGGCTTGATAATTTGCGGTACATTGATCTAAGGCACCTTGTAACTCGCTTTGCATGAGGCGTTGCGCGCGTAATTGTTTTTCCAGCCCTTCCATTTCTTGGGCGCGGGCTAACATTCCAGCCTGCTCCGAATCGGCCGCATATAGTTGCACACCAACGCGGGTGACTAGATGACCGTGTGCGGTGACAAAGGCTGCACCAAGGGGTAATTTTTGACGCCGCTGTAAAGCATCATCTAAGCTATCGGCAATAAAAATGTTCGTTAACCATTCTTGCAAGACGAATTGAATGTTCGATCCAGCTGCACTTTGTACCCGCGATAAAAGCGGCGTAAAACCCGTTGGTACGTTTGGCGTAAGGGCATTTAATCCATCGGTCAATAAAATCGCTAAACGACTTGGAGGGGCGTCTTTAGCTAATATCAACGCAGCTTTCACATCCTTGCCGGTTAAGGCGGCGAGTCGTTCGCGTAACACTGATTCCAATGCTGGCTCCCAGCCCTTTTCAACTTTAATGTCTTGCCATAAGCGCTTGCTCTCTTTTAAACCTTTACTTTCTAGCCACGGGCCAATTTTTCCTTGGGCTTGCACACTTGCTTGCAGGGCTGTTAAGGCGGTTAATTTAGCTTCGGTTTGCGCTAGATCTTGATTTGCAGTTTGAATTTCTTCCATGGCAGCTTGACGAGCGGCATCTGAAGTAGGTACACGAGCCTGGGTTTCTGCAGCCTGCGCTTTGCTCTCTTCTACCTTGCGCGTCGCAACTGCATATCGATCAAGGGCCATTGTTAAGGCTTTTGCATCAGGTTGTCGCAAGCCTTGCAACTCCGTTGTTAAACGCGCTTCGCGGCCTTTTGCATCTTCCATTTGCTCGGCTACCGCCTTGATGCGCTCACCTAAACTCGCCAAGCGCTGATCGACAGTAGCTAAAGCCACGCGCAGATCATCGACGCTTTTCGTGGCATCTTGAAACGCAGTTTCTTTAAGGGGCGCATCTGTCTGTAAATCATCCAAGTCGCCCGACATCACTTGTTCATGTTCAGAAGCGGCACTTAATTCATGCTCGGCACTACGTTGTGCTTGTGCAGCATCAGTTTCTTGAGTAGTCCAACGCAGTAGTTGCGCCTGTAGGTCTTGAGTTTGTTGCTGTAAACGCAAGCGAGATTCCTGCACGTATTTAATTTGTGACTCAACTTGACTTACGTCTGAATTCGTTTGATATAAATCTCCCTGGGCTAAAGAGACTTTATCTTGTAGGGCGTACTGGCGAGTACGCATCGTTTCTAGTTCTGTTTCGGCGTGCCGTAACTTAGCTGTTTGCTCTTCCAATTGCACTTGTGAATCACGAATTGCATTGGCATAACGTTCTTGCTCTTTACCTGCCTCGGTTTGGCGCACAAACCATAATAATTGCTGCTGCGCTTTCATTTCGGTTTGCAACTGGTTATGGCGCTCAGCAACTGTCGCTTGACTTTCTAAGCGCGCTAATTGCAATTCCAGCTCGCGCAAAATATCTTGTACGCGAACTAAATTTTCTTGGGTATCTTCTAGCCGTGCAGCTGTCTCTTTGCGTCGCTCTTTGTATTTTGAAACACCCGCAGCTTCTTCTAAAAAAATTCGCAACTCTTCTGGTTTAGATTCTAAAATTCGTGAAATAGTGCCTTGACCAATAATCGCATAACCACGCGGCCCCATGCCAGTGCCCAAAAAAATATCTTGCACATCTTTGCGGCGCACCACTTGATTATTAATATAGTAACTAGAATTACCATCACGGGTTAAGACCCGTTTTACAGAGAGCTCGCCAAAACTACTCCACTGACCTTGCGCGCGTCCATCAGCATTATCAAAAATTAATTCCACACTGGCACGACCAGATGGTTTACGCAAACCCGAGCCATTAAAAATTACGTCTTGCATCGATTCACCACGTAACTCACTAGCACGCGACTCGCCCAAGACCCAACGCACCGCATCAATAATGTTTGACTTTCCGCAACCATTGGGACCCACTACACCAATCAATTGCCCCGGCAACTCAAAATGGGTTGGGTCAACAAAAGATTTAAAGCCTGAGAGTTTGATTGATTTGAGTTGCACGGCAAGCTTTGCAAAGAAAAAAGGGGTTAAAAAGGCAATTTAATGACAAATGGCACTGTGGAAGATGATAGCAAGTTAGGGGCATCACCACCCATTTTTGACCCACCGATATAATGATAATTTGTCCCTCGGGAATAAAACCCCTTAACAATCTGATAGTTAACTAAAAAGTATGAGCCAATCACCACAAAGCATCATTGAACAAGCATGGGAAAACCGTGCCAACCTCACCATGGAAGACGTTTCAGACGATATTCGCAAGGCGGTTAATGCGGTTCTTGGAGGGCTAAATACCGGCCATATTCGGGTTGCTGAAAAAAAAGGCATCGGACAATGGGAGGTCAATCAGTGGGTTAAAAAGGCTGTTTTACTCTCGTTTCGGCTAGAAGATAATAAGCCCATGGGGGCTGGAGGGTATACCCAGTTTTACGATAAAGTCCCCAGTAAGTTCGAAAACTTTACGGCCGCCGATTTTGCCGCTGGCGGCTATCGTGTTGTCCCTCCTGCAATAGCCAGACGAGGCTGTTTCATTGGCAAAAATGTGGTGCTCATGCCCTCCTACGTCAATATTGGTGCCTATGTAGATGAAGGCACAATGGTCGATACCTGGGCCACCGTAGGTTCATGCGCTCAAATTGGTAAAAATGTCCATCTTTCCGGCGGCGTTGGCATTGGCGGGGTACTCGAGCCCATTCAAGCGGGACCAGTCATTATCGAAGATAACTGCTTCATTGGCGCTCGCTCAGAAATCGTTGAGGGTGTCATTGTTGAAGAAAATAGCGTCCTTTCCATGGGTGTATACCTTGGCCAAAGCACCAAAATTTATGATCGCGACACTGGCGAAGTCCATTATGGTCGCGTACCAGCAGGCTCAGTTGTGGTGCCTGGCTCGCTACCCTCAAGTGATGGCAAATATAGCCTCTATGCGGCCATTATTGTTAAAAAAGTCGATGCGCAAACGCGGGCTAAAACCGCTATTAATGAGTTATTACGCGACTAAGTAATGGCCCTAGCGACCCATTCGGCCACCGCCGATTTAACTGCAGAGCTCATCGCTTGCCACTCTATTACGCCAGCTGATGGCGGCTGTCAGCAAGTTATCGCTGCACGTTTAGAAGCACTCGGTTTTGAAATTGAAACGGTGATCAGTGGTCCAGCAGAATTTTCAGTAACGAATTTATGGGCAATTAAATTAGGTAAGTTAGGTAAAGCTGGAAAAGTCTTTGTCTTTGCGGGCCATACCGATGTCGTGCCAACCGGGCCATTAGACAAATGGGATAGCAACCCCTTTACACCCAGTGAGCGTGATGGCTACCTCTTTGGTCGCGGCGCAGCAGATATGAAAACCTCATTAGCAGCTTTTGTCGTGGCCACTGAAGAGTACGTGCGCAATAATCCTAATCATGCTGACACTATTGCCTTTCTCCTCACTAGCGACGAAGAAGGCCCCGCGCACGATGGCACGGTAGTGATGTGTGAGCGCCTTAAAAAACGCGGTCAAGTCTTAGATTACTGTGTGATTGGCGAACCCACCTCAGTGAATCGCTTAGGGGACATGATTAAAAATGGTCGGCGGGGTTCTTTATCTGGGAAGCTGAGCGTCAAAGGCATTCAAGCCCATATTGCCTACCCTCACCTCGGTGCCAACCCAATTCATTTAGCGGCTGGGGCGATTGCCACCTTAGCCAGTACCGAATGGGATCAGGGCAACGACTATTTCCAGCCAACCACGTTTCAAATTTCCAATATTCATGCTGGTACCGGTGCAAACAATATTATTCCCGGGGAAATGACGGTCGAATTTAATTTTCGCTTTTCATCTGCCAGTACCCCAGAAGCGTTACGCGCAAAGGTTAGTGCAATTTTGGATGAAGCTAAATTTGACTATGCAATCGATTGGAAGCTAGGTGCTAGCCCTTTTCTGACGCCAAAAGGGGTCTTAGCGCTTGCTCTCCAAAAGGCGATTCAAACGGAAACTCAGGTAGTTACTGAGCTTTCTACCACCGGTGGCACTAGCGATGGCCGCTTCATCTCGCAAATCTGTAAAGAGGTAGTCGAATTTGGTCCAATAAATTCTACTAGCCATAAGCTCAATGAATGTGTTTCAATTAACGATATTGAACCTCTCAAAAATATCTATCGACGCGTTTTAGAAAATCTGCTGGCTTAATCATTATTCTCCTAAGCTGGCACTTAAATATCTTTCGCAAAATATTTCCTTCATGGATCCTGAGCCTTTAGCGCCACAGCAGCCTTCTGCTGCTAACCCGATTTCAATTGAAGCATGCTGCCAACAGCTAGCTACGCAACTGGCTATGGCTAACTTGCATTTTGGCCATGGCGCTATCGATGCGCAAAGTGAAGCACTCTGGATTATCAGTAAAGAGTTGGGTTTAAGTCCCAGTGCAGCACTTGATCAAATGCATACCGAATTAACTGCCACGCAACAAGCGCATGCCTTAGCCATTACTACTGAACGCATTAGTAGCCGTAAGCCACTTGCTTATTTACTTGAAGAGGCTTGGTTAATGGGAGTACCGTTTGATTGCAACGAGCAAAGCATTGTGCCCCGCTCGTTTATTGCCGAACTGATTACATCAGGCGACCTCGAGCCTTGGCTGCCAGCTGATGGCAAGGTACTCGATCTGTGCACTGGCAATGGCTCGCTGGCTATTTTGGCTGCCCTTGCTTGTCCCGATATTCGCGTCACAGCCTGTGATATTAGTATGCCCGCTTTGGCTTTAGCCTCGCGGAATTTAAAACGCCATGGATTTAGTGAGCAAATAGAGTTGCTGCATGGGGATTTATTTGACGCCTTACCAGACCCCAATGAAGAAGAACGTTTTGATTTAATTATTTGTAACCCACCGTATGTAAATGATGCTTCAATGCAAGCCTTACCAGCAGAGTATCAAGCAGAGCCAGCAATTGCTTTAGCGGGTGGTAACGATGGGATGAATTTAATTCGCCGCATTATTGATGCTGCACCAGACTATCTAAACGAGCGCGGCGCACTCTTAATTGAAATTGGTAATGAGGCTGAGCACTTTCATTTGGCCTTTCCCCAAATACCCGTTATGTGGATGGAGGTATCTGCTGGCAATCAGCAAGTAATCCTCATTCAAGCTGAAGACTTACGCTAACTCCAAATCATTAGCTGCAGCAATCGCCTCATCAATGCGCTCGACGCAAATAATGCGTAGGCCAGCAATTTTAGTTTTGGGCATATTCGCTTTAGGAATAATGGCGACGGTAAAGCCTAATTTAGCAGCCTCCTTTAAACGTTCTTGACCACGTGGACAAGGCCGTATTTCTCCGGCCAAGCCGACTTCGCCAAAAACAATTAATTCCTTGGGTAAAGCACGATTGCGAATCGAAGATTGAATTGCCAACAACACCGCCAAGTCAGCCGCCGGCTCGGAGATCTTTACTCCACCAACCGCGTTCAAAAAAACATCTTGGTCAAAGCAAGCAATACCAGCATGGCGATGTAATACCGCTAAGAGCATGGCTAAACGATGCTGCTCTAAACCTACCGCTAAGCGACGCGGGTTTGGAATATGCGCTGTATCAACTAAGGCCTGAATTTCCACTAATAAGGGGCGGCTACCTTCTTGCGTTACTAATACACAAGCACCTGGGACCATTTCAGCATGCTGCGAAAGAAAAATAGCCGAAGGGTTGGAAACCCCGCGTAAGCCTTTTTCTGTCATGGCAAAAACACCAAGTTCATTCACGGCACCAAAGCGGTTTTTAATCGCGCGCACTAAACGAAAACTCGAGTGAGTATCCCCCTCAAAATACAACACGGTATCAACAATATGTTCAAGTACGCGGGGCCCAGCTAAATGGCCATCTTTAGTCACGTGGCCAACCAATAAAACACAAATACCAGTTGACTTAGCAAAACGGGTTAACTGGGCTGCGCACTCGCGCACCTGCGCCACTGAACCTGGTGCAGAGCTAAAGGCTTCAGAATAAATCGTTTGAATCGAATCAACCACGACCACTTGCGGACGAACGGTATCCATAATCGTTAACAATTTTTCCAGCTGAATTTCAGCTAATACTTCAAGCTGAGGGGCTTTTAAATCAATACGTTTAGCACGGAGTGCAATCTGGGCGGCTGATTCTTCACCACTGCTATACAATACTGAAACTCCAGCCGCACTCATTTGCGCTAAAGCCTGCAATAGTAAAGTCGATTTACCAATGCCGGGATCTCCGCCAAGCAACACCACTCCGCCAGGCACTAAACCGCCTCCCAAAACTCGATCAAACTCTGCAATACCAGTGGGTAGGCGTGGCAAATCTTCAGCTTGAATGGTGGCTAATTTTTGCCGTGGAATGGATTGTGCTAAACCCTGAAAGCGAGGTGCACTGGGAGTTTCAGCAATACTCTCCTCAAGCGTATTCCATGCTTGGCAAGTTGGGCATTGGCCCTGCCATTTAGCAGAAGTGCCACCACAAGCTTGGCACACGTAAATTGTTTTCACTTTTGCCATAGGAAATTAATCGAGTTGAGTGCCTGCTTTATTTTCTTGTGCACGCCGTGGCGCATCTTTACGGCGTTTTTCTAAATCAGCGGCGCGCTCAGCTTCGTCTTTTTGTTTTTGCTCAAATGCTTTTTTATTATCAGTGCGTTGCTCGGCTTTTGCGGGATCAGCGCGCTCAGCAGCCCGCTTGGCATCATTGGCATCTTTAATTTTGTCTCGCACAATGCGTTGATTTTCATGTAAAGCAATTTCTTGCGCCCGAACAGGATCAATTTCTTCACGGTAATCGGCACGTGTACCATTTAAACAAAAAGTTACAAAGAAATTTTTATAACATGCCGCTGAGGCTTTTTTCCAGCGGTAATCAATCCACTGACGCTGCAAGCTTAATTGGGTTTCAATTTTATTGAGCTCGGCTAACTCATCTTCCTCGGGAGTATTAGCCCATACCGAATTGGCGCAGCACAAAATGGCAAATATCAGACTAAGCGCAGCAAAAACGGATTTCAAATCTCAACCTTTGCGCCTAATTCAACTAAGCGATTTGCAGGAATTTTAATAAAATCAGATTGACGGCTCGCGTTTTGATACATCCAGGCAAATATGGCTTCACGCCAAAGAGCCATACCCTTCATATCGGTAGGCACAATGGTGTCACGCGATAAGAAAAATGAGGTACTCATCAAGTCAAATTTCAACTTGGCTGTAGTTTCAATCAGGTGCATGATTTGACTCATATCAGGCGTTTCATTAAAACCATAAACTGCGCGCACGACATAAATATTGGGTTCAATTTCCCGCAGGGTAATACGATCTTCATTACGTACTCGGGGTATATCCCAAATACTCACCTTCAGAAAGAAAACTCGCTCATGTAAAACATGATTGTGTTTTAAGTTATGTAAGAAAGAAACTGGTAAGTAATCTACATGCGCAGTAAGAAAAACTGCGGTGCCCTCTACGCGGTGTGGGGGATGTTTTAATAAAGAGTTCATGAAAGAATCGAGCTTAATGCCATTATTTACAGCGCGCTCGCGCATCATTTGTCGACCCTGATACCAGGTTAAAAGCAGCATAAAAGAAATGCCGCCAAGCAATAAGGGGAACCAGCCCCCTTCTAGTACTTTTAACAAGTTAGCAGAAAAGAATGCCGCGTCGACAAATAAAAAGGTAGAAATTACGAAGGTTACTAGGTAGGCATTCCAGCGCCATAGCACCCGCATCACAATTGCCGCTAATACCGTATCAATAATCATGGTTGTAGTCACTGCAATACCGTAAGCAGCTGCGAGATTTTCCGACTTCTTAAAGGCTAACACAATCACAATCACAAAGATAAATAAAATCCAATTGACTAAAGGAATATAAATTTGTCCGATTGATTTATCCGAAGTATGTTGAATCTTCATACGGGGTAAGAAGCCTAACAAAATAGCTTGGCTCGTAATTGAAAATGCCCCAGAAATAACCGCTTGTGAAGCAATGACTGTTGCAAGCGTTGCTAAAATAATTAAGGGTAATACAAATACATCAGGCACCATCGAATAGAAGGGATTTTTCGCTGCATCAGGATTGAGCAATAGCATAGCTCCCTGACCAAAGTAATTTAATAATAAACAGGGCATCACTAAAAAGAACCAACCCACCCGAATCGGCTTAATACCGAAGTGCCCCATATCGGCATATAAAGCTTCAGCACCTGTTAGCACCAAAAATACTGCGCCAAGCACAATAAAGCCCTGTAAAGCATGATTGAGCATGAAATCAACTGCGTATAAGGGATTAAAAGCCAGCAAGATAATGGGATTACTAATAATTTGGTAAACGCCCATAACACCCAAAACCACAAACCAAGTAACCATGATGGGGCCAAACAATTTACCGACTAATGCAGAACCTTTTTTCTGAATTAAAAATAATCCAGTCAAAATCGCTACAGTCACGGGTATCACGTAAGTAGTTAAGTTTGGCGAAAGGACTTCAAGCCCCTCAACAGCAGATAAAACCGAAATTGCCGGCGTAATAATCGCGTCACCATAAAACATACAAGTGCCAAACACACCCATCATCATTAAGGTCATCGCACGGCGAGAGCCAACCGGTGCTGAGCGCAAAGCCAAGGCCATTAAAGCTAAAGTGCCACCTTCACCCTGATTGTTGGCGCGCATAATGAAGAGCACATACTTTAACGAAACGACGATGGTAAATGCCCAAAACACCATCGAGATCACGCCATAAACGGCTTCTGCTGAAAATGGAATGCCGTGAGCAACACTAAAACATTCTTTTAAAGCGTACAGTGGGCTAGTACCAATGTCACCAAATACCACGCCAATAGCAGCAACGACTAAACCAGCTATGGGACCACGATGTTCGTGATGGGCACCATGAGAAATTTCGATAGGACGTAGTAACGTCGATTCTGAATATTCGGGATTGCTAACCGACATTACTTAACCTCAAATTGATATTGCAAGGCAATATATTACTCCTTTGAGCCCTTATTTCCCCCGCTTAATTTACTCAATATACCCTTAAAGGCCTGCAGGGCTCGACAAAATAGGCTTAAAAATGCTAGAATCGAAGGCTCAGACGCGGGGTGGAGCAGTCTGGCAGCTCGTCGGGCTCATAACCCGAAGGTCGTAGGTTCAAATCCTGCCCCCGCAACCAGTTTTTATAAGGCTTTAAAGGCGATTATGTCTTTAAGGCCTTTTTGGTTTTTAGGGTTATGTAGTGACTATGTATAGGTTGCTAGGTTACTTTAATATGTGCTGAGCTATAAACGCGCCATTTTTTTACTATCACTGTTAATAGCTAATTCCAAATTTTTTAATTGACACTTTAAAAAACCACTCCGTAGAGTGGCTTATTAAATTTCTTTAAATCCCAGTTATTTCACTAAATAATGATTAGCGCTTTAATTACTGTCTAGTAATTTCGTGACAATCAGCTACTGGCCCGGCTGATTTATCAGCGGGATCCGTTGTTGTAGAAGCGAAAAAGACGGATATCTGATTTTGCCCAAGCATCTTAAAGGTGTAGGTCCCGTCCTTATCAGCCATCGTGCCACTAACTAAATCACCGCTAAATGAGCCAACGATTGGCACGGTATGGTTGGCAATCGTAAATACTCCAGCAAAGGCACGGTTAGACTGCTTATCAAATTGATAAGTCACTGTCGAACTCAGAAAACGAACTTCGCCTGACTTACCACCGGGGTAGTGACTACCTCCCCCAATCACAGCGTCATTCGTTTGACCAACCCAAGTACCAATGACATTAGGAGCCTGTTTACCTGTTTCTGACATCTGACAATCCCTTTTCTATTTCAAAATGATGAGGTGATCTTTTAGCCTAGGTTTATTTTGCCTTGATCGCGATCTTAATAAACTGATCGATAAAGCCACCCATAAACTGGTTACCAGCATGGAACATATTACCAATTAAGCGGGGATCAATGGCTTCGATATCCTCAAGATCAACTGCTGAGTAATAGCGCAAGAATTTATCTTCATTAGCCAATTGAAATTGACCAACAAAACAGTTCAAATTACTTTGCAAAATCAAATCTTTTGCTTTACTTAAATTCTTTGCAGGAATCTCATGATCAAGATAATAAATTGACATCGTAATTAAGCCGCTTTCTTCAAAGGTATTAAAAAAGCACTGATACTCAATTTTAGAATTACTAGATTCAACGGTTAATTCCCACTGCGCGCCATTACCATCGGGATCGATTTCAATCGAATCTTGAAAGCCTAAGCTTTTAGCCCAGCGCATTAAAGCGTAAGTAATGGGTTGCAACTGCGATAGGGTTTCAAGAGGCTGATCAAAAGTTTCAATCTGCACTTTTTTCACTGCTGTAGCCGGGCTCGCTTTAGCATTCGATCTAGCGGCTGACTTCTTTGCTGCTGGCTTTTTCGCTGCAGGTTTTTTTGCTGCTGGCTTAGCTGCGGGCTTTTTTGCTGCTGGCTTTTTAGTGGCAACGCGCTTAATACTTTTTTTAACCGCTTTTTTAGAGGCCATTTTTTTGATTGGGGATTTCTTGGTGGCCATGGTCTTACTTTCTACTGTTGGTGGATAAAATGAATCACGCTATTTTGCACTATTTTTTTGTTAATTTAATCTAATTTAAGCCCAATTTTTTTAACGACCTTGCCATACCGATCGACTTCAGACCGAATCATGCCGCTAAATTGATCAGGAGAATTACTCACTGGCTCTGCGCCATTTTTCTCCATCAGCATTTTAAAGTCAGGCGTAGCCACAATACTGACTAACTCTTTGTTTAATCGCTCAATAATCGGTTTAGGGGTGCCAGCAGGAGCCAAAACTCCCAACCAAAGCGCCGCCTCAAAACCTGGGTACCCACTTTCAGCAACCGTAGGTACATTTGGTAAGGCAGAAGAGCGCTTTAAGGTACCTACCGCTAGGGGGCGCACTTTATCCGCTTTAGCGTTTTGCAATAAAGCGGGCATCGAGCCAAACAACACTTGAACTTCATTTGCAAGAATTGCTAAATCGGCTTGAGCATTACCTTTGTAAGGTACATGCACTACATCCATGCCAGCGACATCATTTAACATTTCCATCGCTAAATGGGTAGTAGAGCCATTACCAGCTGAAGCATAATTTAACTTACCAGGCTGGCTTTTTGCCAAGGCCACTAGTTCTGCCAAAGTATTAGCAGGAACCTTAGGATTAACGACTAGCAAATAAGGCGTGGTCGCAACTAAAGAAATGGGTGAGAAACCTTTCACGGGATCATAAGGTAACTTTGCGTAAGCGCCAGCAGCAACGGCATGCGTACTCGTAGTGCCAATCGTTAAGGTATATCCATCAGGCGCTGCTTTGGCAGCTAACTCAGCACCAATCGTGCCACCCGCTCCTGCTTTATTTTCAACAACGATAGTCTGGCCAAGGCGCTCACCTAACTTCTGCGCAACGATTCGACCGACAATATCGGTAGAGCCCCCTGGGGGAAAGCCAATAATGAGCCGAATCGGTTTATTGGGATAATCAGCTTGTGCGTGCACCGAAAACGGTATAAAAATAGTGCCCGCCAGAAATGCTAAGCAAGCAACAGAGTTTGGCAAGTATCCCATCAAGCATATCTCCTATTAATTCATGTTTTTTCTAATAATTGATTTTGATTCTAGCATTGAAGTATGGCCTTGTAACTGGTGCTATAGTAACTAGCAATTTCCATTTTATCCCCCACAAAGGACCGTCATGAGTACCGAATTTGTCATTGCCACCCCCAAAGTTAACTCGATTCCAGTTGAGGGTGATAGCCGTCGCTTTCCTGTTAACCGCATCTATTGTGTAGGTCGTAATTACGCTGACCATGCCCGTGAAATGGGCCATGATCCCGACCGTGAACCTCCCTTCTTTTTTATGAAGCCAGCCACTTCAATTGTGACCGATGGTAAAGACATGCAATACCCGTCTTTAACACAAGATCTGCATCATGAAATTGAAATGGTCGTAGCTATTGGCATTGGTGGCTCTAATATTGCACCCGCTGATGCACTCAATCATGTGTGGGGTTATGGCGTGGGTCTTGATATGACGCGCCGTGATTTACAAGGGGAAGCAAAAAAAATGGGCCGCCCTTGGGATACCGGTAAAGCATTTGATGAATCAGCACCCTGCTCAAGTCTTGTTCCAGTCAGTCAATGCGGTCATCTCGCAAAAGGACTGATTAATCTCAAAGTCAATGGCGTCATCAAACAAGAAGGTGATCTTGCCATGATGATTTGGAATGTGCCTGACACGAGTGCCTATCTTTCAACCTTATTTGCACTTGAACCAGGTGATTTAATCTTTTCTGGCACGCCTGCCGGTGTAGCTGCAGTAAAAAAAGGGGATGTGCTTGAAGGTTATGTGGCGGGCTTGCCAATCCTTAAGACGCGGGTTGCTTAGTTAGTTTTACTTAGTCAGCTTACTTAGTCAGCCTTTTCAGTA
>CAMCUP010000017.1 GCA_945878885.1 Polynucleobacter meluiroseus
TTGTTGATGGCAATACTAAATTAGCATAGATTTAGACGTCATTATTGCGATCATTTATAATTACCAGTTCGGCGAATTAGCTCAGCTGGTTAGAGCGACGGAATCATAATCCGCAGGTCCGGGGTTCAAATCCCTGATTCGCCACCATATTTAGGCTTCGGCACCCAGATAAAGTTTGGCAGGCATGCAGGATAGTTTTTATTCTAAAACATACTAAAACTAGTTAGCCAATAATACGGATTAACAAACTGCCTTTTGATTTATTCAGTATCCTACTGCAATGCACATCATCAAATTAAAACATCCCCTCTTATTTTCTTGCATAGCGCTCATTACTGTATTGCTTGTTTCAATAGTCGGCTGCTCAAGCACTCCCGTGACACTCTATGCTGCGCAACAGCCCAAGTTAGTTTTGTCTGAATATTTCAATGGCACGCTTGATGCTTATGGTTTGTTCACTGATCGCAGCGACGCAGTAGTAAAACGTTTTACTGTGGTGATCAAGGCTAATTGGGTTATTAAGGATGGTAAAAAGGTGGGTACGCTCGATGAAGATTTCACTTATTCAGACGGCACTAAGCAAAGACGTATTTGGACTTTAGTAGAAACCGCGCCAGGTCGCTATACAGGAACAGCGAGTGATGTAGTAGGCGAGGCGCTAGGAGAGGTTGCAGGCAATGCCCTAAACTGGGAGTACACCTTGGCACTACCTGTAGATGGCTCAATTTATAACGTGCAATTTGAAGA
This sequence comes from Polynucleobacter meluiroseus, assembly GCA_945878885.1. GTDB lineage: Bacteria > Pseudomonadota > Gammaproteobacteria > Burkholderiales > Burkholderiaceae > Polynucleobacter > Polynucleobacter meluiroseus_C. The sequence goes on from CAMCUP010000017.1 coordinate 748, forward strand.
CTGGATGTACTTAATGAGTGATAAGGTGATGTTGAATAAAGCTAAGATGAGTAAGTTTGGTATTTACCTCGGCGAAGTCACGCTCGCTTTTTATAAGCGCTAAGCGCGCGCAATTTACTGTGCGACAAAAAATTGCAAATTTCGTTTTATTTCAGTTGGGTTGGTTTGCTTGTATTTACGGTGGCGCATCTGGCCATGTAGCCGCCAGCGTACTATTTTCTTTAACTTTAGTGGCGATTTCAGTCTGGCAAACCCCCTTTAAAAAAAATCTACTTGAATTATTTATTAAAATTGGGCTTTATGGCCTAGTGGGCGATACCCTCCTTTTGCAGTTAGGGCTCCTCCAATTTAACTCTCCTGTGCCTTTTACCTTTCTCTCGCCTATTTGGATGGTGTCCTTATGGATTTTGTTTGCTAGCACCCTTAATCAGTCAATGGCCTGGCTTTCAGGCAAACCCCTAACGGGCGCTGTATTAGGGGCAATCTTAGGGCCTGTTTCCTACATAGCAGGCGTTGAAATGGGCGCTGCCAATTGGGGTAATCGCTTACAAGCCATTGTTTTAATTGGACTTATTTGGGCAATTGGTATGCCAATTTTCCTCTTTTGGGCTAAACAAGTCCAAAAAATAGCACCCATCACCGAAAAAATTAGCCCTAAATAAATTCAATGCTTGCAAAGACCACTGTTTTTATATACAGTAACTCCTAAGTTGTAAGAAACAAAAAAACAGGATACGGGTCAAGCCCAGTTAAAAGCGAAAAGGACAGCCATGGAAGACAAGAAAAAATCAGCCTCATCCGAGTTTGATGGAATGAGCGGAGACAAACAAAAGGCGCTATCAGCAGCTTTAGCGCAAATTGAAAAACAATTTGGTAAAGGCTCAATCATGCGATTGGGCGACGCTGAAATCAATCGCGATATACAGGTGGTATCAAGCGGTTCTTTAGGGCTCGATGTTGCCTTAGGTGTTGGGGGCTTAGCGCGCGGCCGAGTGATCGAGATATACGGTCCTGAAGCATCGGGAAAAACTACGCTCACACTGCATGCCATTGCCGAGATGCAAAAAATTGGTGGTACGTGCGCATTTATTGATGCAGAGCATGCCTTAGATGTGCAATATGCAACTCGCTTAGGCGTTGATGTGAATAACCTCTTAATTTCGCAGCCAGATACGGGTGAGCAAGCACTTGAAATTGCCGATGCATTAGTACGCTCAGGATCAATCGATTTAATTGTGATCGACTCCGTAGCTGCATTAGTACCTCGTGCTGAAATCGAAGGCGATATGGGTGATTCCTTGCCAGGCCTACAAGCTCGTTTAATGAGTCAAGCATTACGTAAATTAACTGGCACTATCAAACGAACCAATTCAATGATCATTTTCATCAATCAAATTCGTATGAAGATTGGTGTTATGTTCGGCTCTCCAGAAACTACCACTGGCGGTAACGCATTAAAGTTTTATGCGACTATGCGTTTAGATATTCGTCGCATTGGCAGCATTAAGAAGGGTGATGAAGTCGTTGGCAATGAAACTCGGGTGAAGGTCGTAAAAAATAAAGTATCGCCACCGTTTCGTGAAGCAATCTTCGACATCATGTATGGCACTGGTATTTCGCGTGAGGGAGAAATTATCGACATGGGTGTTGAGGCCGATATCGTTGAAAAATCTGGTTCTTGGTACAGCTATAACACCGAACGTATTGGACAGGGTAAAGATAATGCCCGTGAATTTTTAAAAGAAAATCCAGAAATTGCTAAAGAAATTGAAGCCAAAATTCGTGAGAAATTAGGAGTCAAGTCAGGCACACAAGTAGTTGCCAGTGTGCTGAGTGATGAGGAGTTAGAGTCGGCTGATGCCTAATTCAGGCGATGCCTTAAAAGCGAGCAAGTTCAAAAGCCCGAGTCTAAAAGCTCGGGCTTTGCGCCTTTTATCATTGCGCGAATACAGTCGCAAAGACCTAGGTAGTAAATTAAGCGAATATGCCAGCCAAACAGAGCAAGCCGAAGGCGATACCACCCTCACGATCGAAAGCATTCTCGATGATTTTGAGCAACGTGGATGGTTATCCGATACCCGTTTTGCCGAGGCTTTAGTGCGCCGCCGTAGCGAGCGCTATGGTATGCGAAAAATACAGGGCGAATTAAGTAGAGCAGGGGTTAGTTCCGAGCATAGCGCCGATTTACTTGAGCAGCTGAAGTTAAGCGAATTTGCCCGGGCTAAAGAGCTGTGGGAGAGAAAGTTTGACATTATCGCCACCGACCCTAAAGAAAAGGCGCGGCAATACCGATTTCTAGTCTCTAAGGGCTTCAATGCCGATCTGGTAGCTAGAATTATCAGCGGTAAGCCTAATAAGCAGTAAGTAGCTCCTTGGGCATAAATCTAAGCCCCGACACCGCAAAATGCTAGACTTAGGCAGTTAAGCTTAGTCAAATCCCGTTTCAGGAGTAGTTATGAAAATTCACGAATACCAAAGCAAAGAAATATTGCGCCAATTTCATGTCCCAGTGCCTAATGGCAAGGCTGTTTTCAGCGTCGACGAGGCCTTGCAGGCCGCTGAAAAATTAGGTGGGCCAGTATGGGTAGTAAAAGCACAAATTCATGCTGGTGGACGCGGTAAAGGTGGCGGGGTTAAGTTGGCTAAAAATATGGCAGAAGTAAAAACCTTTGCCAGTGAAATTTTAGGCATGCAGCTGATAACCCATCAAACCAGCCCAAGCGGTCAAAAGGTCCGGCGACTTTTAATTGAAGATGGCGCCGATATCAAAAAAGAGTATTACTTCAGTATCTTGACTGATCGAGCCACTCAAAAAAATGTAGTGATGGCATCCAGCGAAGGTGGCATGGATATTGAAGAAGTTGCAGCTAAAACACCAGAAAAAATTATTAAAGTCTTTGTTGATCCATTGGTGGGATTAAGCGATGCTCAATGTGACGAAATTGCAAATGGTATTGGTATTCCCGCCGGCTCACTGCCACGGGCGCGTGAAGTATTTAAAAATTTATATAAAACCTATTGGGATACGGATGCCTCATTAGTAGAAATAAACCCTTTAATTTTAGAAGGCAATGGCAATATTAAAGCCCTCGATGCTAAGTTTGATTTTGATGCCAATGCCTTATATCGCCATCCTGAAATCGTTGCTTATCGCGATGAAGATGAAGAAGATCCTGCTGAAATTGAAGCATCAAAATTTGATTTAGCTTATATCTCACTCGACGGTAATATTGGCTGTTTAGTCAATGGGGCTGGCTTAGCTATGGCAACGATGGACACCATTAAATTATTTGGCGGTGAGCCAGCCAACTTTTTAGATGTTGGCGGTGGTGCCAATGCAGAAAAAGTAACTGAAGCTTTTAAGATTATGCTAAAAAATAAAAGTGTAAAAGCCATTTTAGTGAATATTTTTGGCGGTATTATGAAATGCGATGTCATTGCTGAAGGTGTCGTAACAGCATGCAAAGCAGTTAACCTTTCGGTGCCATTAGTGGTTCGCATGAAAGGCACCAACGAAGATTTAGGCAAAAAGATTTTGGCCGACTCGGGCTTGCCCATCATTAGCGCTGATTCAATGGCCGAGGCAGCTACTAAGGTAGTCGCTGCTGTGAAGGATGCGTAGTGCTACAGCGTACCTATAAAAAAATCAAGTTAAAACTACTCATTAAGTTACCCCAATATTTAGGAATTAGATTATGTCAATTTTGATTAATAAAAATACCAAAGTGATTACCCAAGGTATTACGGGTAAGACGGGCCAATTTCATACTGAAAAATGTCAGGAATACGCCAACGGTATTAATTGTTTCGTGGCTGGAGTAAATCCCAAAAAAGCAGGCGAGGCTATATTTAATATCCCTATTTTTGGCACTGTAAAAGAGGCCGCACAACAAACGGGCGCAACCGTTTCGGTCATTTATGTCCCCCCACCAGGGGCTGCTGCTGCCATTTGGGAGGCAGTAGAAGCTGATTTAGATTTTGTGATTTGTATTACTGAAGGTATCCCAGTGCGTGATATGTTAGAAGTGCGCAATAAAATGCGTACAAAAGAAGCTCAAGGTGGCAAAAAAACCCTCTTATTAGGGCCAAATTGCCCAGGAATTATTACTCCTGAAGAAATTAAAATTGGCATCATGCCAGGCCATATTCATCGTAAGGGCCGCATTGGTGTAGTTAGTCGTTCAGGTACCTTAACGTATGAGGCTGTAGGCCAATTAACCGCGATTGGTTTAGGTCAATCGACCGCAGTAGGAATTGGTGGCGATCCTATTAATGGACTAAAGCATATTGACATCATGAAGTTATTTAATGACGATCCTGAGACCGACGCGGTCATTATGATTGGCGAAATTGGTGGCCCCGATGAAGCCGATGCAGCGCGCTGGTGCCAAAAGAATATGAAAAAACCCATAGTTGGCTTTATCGCAGGTGTTACAGCACCCGCTGGCAAGCGCATGGGTCATGCAGGGGCTTTAATTTCTGGCGGCGCAGACACCGCCGACGCAAAACTCGAAGTTATGGAAGCATGTGGCTTTAAGGTAACTCGTAATCCATCAGAAATGGCAGTTTTATTAAAATTAATGTTGTAAAAAATAAAAAATAAAAAATATTAAGAATTAAGTAGATAGTATGGGATCTATGGCGGCATTTTCAGACATTTCATTTTGGATGGCATTAGGGTCCATTATTGTGGAAAATATTTTGTTATCAGGCGATAACGCTGTTGTAATTGCTTTAGCCCCACGTAATTTGTAACCAAAACAACAAAAGACTGCTATTTTTTGGGGTAGTGCTGCCGCTATTATTCTGCGCGTCGTTCTTACTATTACTGCGTTGCAATTATTAAGCATGCCTTACTTAAAAATGATTGGCGCCATTTTGTTGTTGTATATCGGTGTGCAATTATTAGCCGATAGCGACGAAGATCCAGAAATGAAGGCCGAATCAAATATCTGGGGAGCAATTCGCACCATTTTGATAGCTGACTTAGTGATGAGTCTTGATAACGTCATTGCGGTAGCGGCGGCAGCCCAAAAGGGCCCCGAGGAAACGCGCCTATTGCTACTTATCATTGGGTTGGGCCTGTCGATCCCACTGATTATTTTTGGTAGCACCATGTTATTAAAAGTGATGGAACGTTTTCCAATCGTCATCACCTTGGGGGCAGGTTTATTAGGTTTATTGGCAGGCGGCATGTTTGTTGAAGACCCTGCTATTAAAGAAACTATTCAGGTTGCCATGGAAGATGCACACACCACCTTTGAAATGGTGGGTGTTGTGTTTGTTGTGTTACTGGGAACCTGGCTTAAAAGAAAAAATAGGCGAAAAAGAGCTAATAAGTAGTAATCTTTAGACTCCATAATCTGAAAAGCCGACACCCAAAGTCGGCTTTTTCTTACGCTAAGGCAGCTTGAGTCCTTGCGACAAAGAGTTGATCATTATGTTTTCAACTCGAAAAGGCTTGTTAAACATGAAAAAACCAAATGGCTTTACATTAATTGAGGTAATGGTAGTCGTTGCTATCATCGGCATCTTGGTGGCGGTGGCAGTACCCCAATACCAAGACTATATTGCCCGTAGCCGCATTGTGGAAGGTATGAATTTATCTTCCAGTGCTAAATTAGCTGTCACCGAGGTATTTGCTAGTCGAGGCACCATTGCGATGGATGAAGCTACTAAAGGAGCCTTCTCATTTGTACCAACTCGAAGCGTTAAATTAATCGAAATTTTGCCAAGCGGGGCAATTGCCATTGATTTTCAGCAATCAGTGTCGGTTGATGGCAAAAACGCTTTAGTGTTAATACCGACCAATGATCCCGATGCGACAATGCCCAGCGAGGTTGATTTATCTAAAGCTGCAGGCATGAATTGGGCAGGTGGTTGGTCTTGTCGTTCAAAAGAATCAACATTGCCACAAGAATTATTACCAGCCGAATGCCGCTCGTCTAAATAAGGCTAGCGTACTACAGTGGCTTTGAATACCGTAATGAGAATACGAAGTTAATCATTAAATTACTTTGTAAACTCATTTACGGTGTTCATATAATCACCATGATTACCACATGCCCGATTGAATGCCACACCAGATAAGGAAATCGGATTACCAATGATTTGCCATTCTCCTGCAACCTTATCTCCCAATTTATTCATTTGGTATTTTTCATTTTGGCAATCAGCGCGATAAGACCAAAGGGTTTCATCACTTAATAATTTATCAAGCTTATAAGAAATTAAACGCATCTCTTTATTGCCATTCTTTGCATCAATAAGAATTTGCTTATATAGAATATCGAATACTATGGGCGGTGGTGGGGGAGGGCCCCCTAAATTTATTGGCTTATAAAGAGCATTAAATATAAGCGGCTGAGGGAGGATAGGCTCTGGTTTAATGGGTTTGTAAAGACTATTGAATTCAAGAAAATAACTTAGCTTCATAGGCGCAATTATTCCGGCCAAAGTTAGTATTTTTAGTTGAGGCTTAAATGGTGGCTTAATTGGCGGAGGTTCTTGATATAAAAAATAGTATCGTACAGTATTACCAAATATAGTACGACCACACAGTCTTGCCTTAACCCAATGCATTGCAGTTCTACCTTTTATATCTTTCCATTCACCTTTACTTACGCCTATATCACTTAAGCTAGAAGAGATTTCCGGAATTTTGCTTGGCGATTTCACTGTCTTTTCACCTGGAATAACCGGCACAAAGGGAATAGAAGGTGCATAGACTTCAGAAATTTGCGCTTTAAATACATTTAAGGTGCAATCAATTTCAATCAGCGCAGGTTGCAAAAAAATGATCGGTACTACTTTTTTGACAAGCTTTGGGTCTAACTTCAGATCAACTGTCTTTTCTGCCATCTGACTAGAGCCCATATCTGCCGGTGGAGATAACTTCTGCTCTAGCTTAGGATCAAGCTTTGGCTCGACAATTACTTCAATAATTTCTGGTGGGTTCGCTGGATGGGAAATGCCCACTGGGATAGCATCTAGGCCATTTACCTTGGCATTTGGCAGAATTCCTATTTTGGGCCAAGGAAGCCCCTTGGCTTTGGTGATTACTTCTAGGCTAATTACCCCCTCAGCACTTTGCTTGAGACTGGCGGGGTCATAAAACCATTCGAGACCCGATGAATCTGCCAAATAGGCCCAATCGCTAAAAGTAAATGGCTTTAAGGGTATTGGTGCATTCTTTTTGTCTACATCTGCGCTATTGGGGAAAAAAGGTGAAAGCAGGCTACCGCAACCAGTAGTGAAAAGTAAAACAAAGCATAAAAAAAGGATACGGAAAAAAGCGGTCATATACGCTATCTTAATTGCTTACTCAAGAAGTAGCTATTTCCCCGTTTTTACCGCTACCCTTCTCATTAGTATGACATCACTCATCACCATGCCACGATCTTTTGTTTTGCTTAGCCAAGGGGCGCCAATAGTTTTGAGCATACCGAACAACTTTAATAATTTGGAAGCATGCTTTAAGATATATAAAAATATTATCTATTATTTCCATTATGAAATTAGATTACAACGTTTGTCTTGTTCATTTTCCTCATTCTATGGCATGGTGGGAGCTAGGTGAGTTGATTTGCTTTTCCCTTCGAGACTTAGGTTTTAAGGTAGAGATTCAACATCGAAAAATGGAAAGTGATTGTCGAAATATTCTCTTAGGCGCTTTTTTATTAGAGCCAGAATTTATCAAAAAAATTCCTCAAAACTCAATTTTTATAAATACCGAGCAACTATATCTAGATGATCAGAAATCGATATGGCCATCCGATATATATGAGTGGGCCAGAAATTTTGAAACATGGGATTACAGCGATAAAAATATTGAAAAATTTTTCGAGCATGGAATTAAAAATGTAAAAAAATTAGGTCTTGGGTATCAGAAAGAGTTGAACCGAATTGTGAGTATGGGCACCCAAGATATTGATGTGCTTTTTTATGGGTCTATTGGAGATAGACGGAAAAAGATAATTGATGATTTAAGTTCAGAAGGTATGAATGTAAAGGCCGTTTTTGGGGTTTATGGAAAAGAACGAGATGACTTAATCGCAAGATCAAAAGTAATCCTCAACTTTCATCATTACAATTCCCATATTTTTGAAGTGGTGAGAGTATTTTATTTATTAAGTAATGCAAAGGCTGTTGTTGGTGAGGTTAGTGAGTCTACAAGTATTGATAAGATTTTTCTGGACAGTATAAAACCCACTCCTTATAGCGACTTGGTTATTGCTTGCAAGAAGCTGGTAAATGAGGATAGCGAACGGCATTTTTTGGAAAATAAAGGTTTTGAAACGTTTTCAAAGTTTCCGCAAAGCAATTACACTACTCAGCTTATTGAAAAATAAAATAGTCCTGTTAACTAATTTAAGAGATCTTCAAACGGGCTTGCCGTTAATTATTTAAAAAACAAATTGTTGCTAATTCTTATCCTTTATTTGGACAAGATTTGGACAAGACCAAAAGTTACGTATTGCTAGCGCTGAAATTGTTAGCGGCTACTTCCCCGCCTTCCATTCCCCACTCTTGCCACCACTCTTTTCTAAGAGCTTGATATCACTCATGACCATGCCACGGTCTACTGCTTTGCACATGTCATAAATGGTGAGTAGGGCGACTTGGACTGCGGTGAGGGCTTCCATTTCGACACCGGTGGGGCCAGTGGTTTCAGCACGTACTTGGCAGCGAAACGTATGGCTTTTGGAGTCAGCCTCAAAGGTCACGCTAACGTGACTTAGGGCAAGCGGATGGCAAAGAGGTATCAGATCAGCCGTCTTTTTTGCCGCCTGAATCGCTGCAATTCGGGCAATACCCAAAACATCACCTTTTTTGTGGCTGCCAGCCTCAACCATGGCAAAGGTCTCAGCCTGCATACGAATAGAGCCAGTAGCAATCGCTAAGCGCTGGGTATGGGCCTTATCACCCACATTAACCATATGGGCTTGACCACTATCATCAAAATGAGTGAGTTTATTCATAAGATAAGTTTTACCATAGAGGGATGGAAATCGAAATTCTGCATAAAATCGGTCAAATTTACTACCGCACCCTGCGATCCTGTATTGCTGCTAGTTTAATTGGTACGCTTGCTGTCCCCATGCCCTTAATCATTTCAAGGGCATCGGCTGCTGATGTGTCGGTAGAGGGTAATTCGGCTATTTTAGAAAATTTAGGGCGGGCAATGCAATCACCTGATGCACGCTCAAGTAATTTACCGCCATCAAGACAGCAAAACCAAGAGAGGCCTACATTGTTACTGCCTGATATGGGTGACCCTGGTGGTAATGCTTTAAGCCCCTTAGAAGAGCGAAAAATGGGCGAACGGATTATGCGAGAAATTCGACCTGATCCCGATTATTCAGATGACTTACCTATTTATGATTTTTTAAATGAAATGGAACGGCGCCTATTACAAGCAGCCAAAAAATTACAATTGGGGGGCGCTAATAATCAGGGTAGCGCTGCCTACAATTATGAAGTTTTCGTTGTGAAAGACCCATCGATCAACGCTTTTGCTTTACCGGGGGGATTTATTGGTTTTCACACTGGACTAATCGTGGCAGCAGAAAGTGAGTCTGAGGTTGCATCGGTAATGGGTCATGAAACAGGGCACGTGTTGCAGCGGCATTTAGCGCGACAAATGGATAAGCAGACTACTAATACTATGGTTGCCTTGGCAGGTGCTTTGTTAGGTGCCTTAGCGGCGGCAAAAAATCCTGCTGCTGCACAAGGATTAATTACTGGAGGCCAAGCGCTGGCAATTAATAATCAATTATCGTATTCACGCGACGCTGAGCGCGAAGCCGATCGTATTGGCTTTGAAATTTTACAAGGCAGCGGTTACGATGTGAATGCGATGCCTTTGTTTTTCCAGCGTTTACAAAAAGCTACCGGCATTATGGATAAAGGTATTCCAGAATATGTGCGCACGCATCCCTTAACTACCGATCGTATTGCCGATATGCAAGATCGGGCTCGGGTTTTGCCTGTGCGTAATGTACCGCCCACGATCGAATTTTATTTAATTAAAGCACGCGCCCGAGTTGAGCAACAAAGTAGTTCGAGCGGTTTATACGATTTACGCTTAATTTTTGATAGCTTGAGCAAGCAGTCCCAACCAGAAAAACAGCTAGAGGGCTATTATGGCTTAGCCTTAGTAGCTCAACGGCAGGGCAAAATTGATCAGGCTGAAGGTTTTTTACAGAAGGCACGTAATATCACCCAAGCCGTCATTGCGCCAGGCTCGCCCATTCAGCGGCAAAGCATTTCATTGGATGTCACTTCTGCCGAATTAGCCTTAGCAAAGGGCAAAGCGGCAGAGTCTTTGCAAATTGCTCAAGCAAGTGTGAAAGCATTTCCACAGTCTTATGCGGCCCCTGTAGCAATGATCAACGCGGAGCTTAAGCTTGGGCGCAATACTGAAGCAATTACCTGGCTCAAAAATCGTACTAAGCTACAAGCTTCTGAGCCATTATGGTGGTCGTTGTTAGCTGCCGCTTATCGACAAGACAATAAACCCGCTTTACATCATTTTGCTTTAGCAGAAAAGTTTGCTTTAGAAGGGGCTTTACCTTATGCCATCGATCAATTAAAAATTGCCCGTTCGATTGGCGGAACTGATTTTTATCAAGCATCCACAATTGATGCTCGTATTCGAGATTATCAACGTATGTATCGTGAGCAACAACAGGATGAGGGCAAGCAAACACGACGACCTAGTTAAGGAAAAAGACTTAATGTAGGCCATGATGTTTAGTGGGAAGAGGAAAATTTTCTTCGGTAGAGCGACTTGCATGTAAGTGGGCAATGCGCCAACCTTGACTGTCTTGCAAAATAACTAAAGTAATGTTTAAAAAAAATTCTGCTTCAACTTGATCGGGCTCAAAGTGTACGGCTTCAGTAGTATCGTAAATAGCAGTGCCTAAAGTAGTATGTGACATGCAGTAAATTGGCTCAAGAAAAAGGGCGCGCGACGCTAAGAGTCTTTCTAAGCCTTGCCTAATTGAGGTATGACCGCTTAAGCGTTGTCCTTCAGGCAAAACACAAGTTATGTTGTCATCGTCTAACCAGAGATCGAGGGCACCTTGTACATTGCGCTGTGCCAAAGCCTCACGCCATGCGTCGACTAATTCATCGGCGTTTTGAAACAGGCGCGCAAGACGTGACATGTGGGTATCCTAAAGATTTAAAGCGGCAAAAACTTGCGCTGAGGTAATTTCTTGCAAACAAGCTAGGGTACCAAGTGGGCAAGTGCGTTGATAACACGGGCTACACGATAAGTGGAGCCAAATGACGCGGGCTTTGCTCGATTGTGGGGGAGTATGGCGGGGGTCACTTGAGCCAAAAATAGCCACTTGAAAAATTTGTAGGGCTGCAGCGACATGCATCAAACCAGAATCATTGCTGACCATTGCTTGGCAATTAGCAATAGTGGCTAATGCTTGATTAAGGCTAGTCGTACCACACCAATTATGTAACCGCGCCGCGCTAACTGCTGGTAAGGCAGTTTGTGTCTGAATTAATTGGCCCATTTCAGCATCGCTATCACCACCTAAGATGACGATATGGGCACGCGCATTCTGCTGCAAAATTAGGGCGGCAAGTTTGGCAAAGTGGGCAATTGGCCAACGTTTTGCTGGACCAAATTCAGCACCAGGTGAAAACACATAGAGCGCATCTAGCGCAATTTGTTCGCGCCCAAAGCGAGCTTGTATGTCGATTTGATCGCCAGTAGGAATATGCAAGTGTGCTGGCTTCGTGTTAATTGGCCAAGCAGTGAACCCGGGTAACAGCTGTAATAAATTCGTATAGTGTTCTACCATTGGTGTGCGGTTAGCCTTAGAGGGGTTAGCTAAGGCTTGATTAATTAATCCAAAGCGCATTTCTCCACGGTAACCGATCCGCACAGGTATTTTTGCTAACCAAGGAATGAGCGCAGCTTTTAAACTATTGGGCAATACAAAACAGCAGGCGTAATTAGCTAAGCGTAGTTGCTTGGCTAATTGCAGACGCGCTTGCCACTGTAATTTGCCATGTTGTAAGGGCGCTTCAATGAGGTGATTTACTTCAACGCAAGCGCGATAAATTGGCGCCACCCAAGGCGTTGTGAGCACATCAATTGCGCAAGCTGGTAAAGCCTGCTTAATTGCTGCAATCAAAGGCTGACTCATCACTGCATCGCCAATCCAATTGGGAGCGATGATCAGGATGCGGCTCCCCGAGTTAATGACCGTGGGGCGCGGTTCCGGGAATGAGGCGATATTCAGTTCCACAATAAGGACACTTCGCTTGACCAGTATCGACAATATCGAGAAAGACGCGCGGATGTAAATTCCAGTTAGGAGTTAATCTAGGCGGGCAATGCAAAGGTAAATCTTTGCCATTAATCAACATGGGCTCTGGGCTCAGATCTGAATTTAAGGTTTCTTGCATAGTAATTAATTAGCTAGCGTTAGCCACGATTTATAGCGCTCGTTTTTACCGTACACCGTGGAGAAAAACACCTCTTGAATTTGCTTAGTAATTGGTCCTTTTACACCGTCACCAATAGTGCGATCATCGAGTTCGCGAATTGGTGTTACTTCCGCTGCAGTGCCTGTAAAAAAAGCTTCATCAGCGGTATAAACTTCATCACGGGTTAAGCGCTTTTCTTTGACTTTAAAACCAAGATCATGAGCAATGTCAATAATCGAATCACGAGTAATTCCGTCTAAGCATGAGGCGAGATCTGGGGTATAGACAATGCCATTACGCACCATAAAGAAATTTTCACCCGAACCTTCTGAGACATAACCTTCAGTATCAAGTAATAGGGCTTCATCGTAACCATTAGCGGCGACCTCTTGGTGCGCCAAAATGGAGTTAATGTAATAGCCCGAGGCTTTCGCACGAACTAATGAAGAGTTAACAAAGTGGCGCGTGAAAGAGGAGGTCTTTACCCGAATACCTTTATTTAAGCCATCTTCACCGAGGTAAGCTCCCCACTCCCAAGCAGCAATGGAGGTATGAATGGTGTTGCCAGTCGGCGAAACACCTAATTTTTCTGAGCCAATAAATACAATTGGCCGAATGTAGCAAGCCGATAATTTATTGGCTTTAACGACATCGATGATGGCTTGGGTAATTTGCTCTTCATTATATGGAATGGGCATTTGGAAAATTTTGGTGCCATTAAAGAGGCGCTTTACGTGCTCTTTGAGACGAAAAATAGCCGGCCCAGAATCGGTCTTATAAGCTCTAATACCCTCAAATACCCCCATACCGTAATGCAGCGAATGGGTAAGCACATGAATATTGGCTTCCCGCCAGGGAACCATCTTCCCATCAAACCAAATAAAACCGTCACGGTCAGACATCGACATGTTATTACCCTTTGTAGCAATTGAAGGAAAAGCCCGTTTGACCCGATGAGCCAAGCTGGCAAGGCATCTAAAGCACTTATTGTAGAGCAGGTCCCATTATTAATGAGCACTCCTGCAAAGAAGGTGGTGAGGGCGGTCGGTTTTCATTAAAATGAAGTCCATTTCCTTTATTTTTAGCCGCTTTCTATGCCTGAAACCCTCTTTAACGTGAAGCGTCTTACCGATCTAGCGGCAGCTGGCCAATTAAAGGGTAAGCGGGTGTTGATTCGCGCTGATTTAAATGTGCCGCAAGACGATACCGGCAAGATTACAGAAGAAACGCGTATTAGAGCTTCGATGCCAGCAATCCAACTCTGTCTTGATGCTGGCGCAGCAGTAATGGTCACCTCTCATTTAGGAAGGCCCATTGAAGGGCAATTTAAGCCAGAAGATAGCTTGGCGCCAGTGGCTCATCGCATTGCTGAATTATTAAATCGTAAGGTCGCGCTGATCAGTGGTTGGGTTGATGGGGGCTTTGAGGTAATGCCTGGCGAATTGGTGCTGCTAGAAAATTGTCGGCTCAATATTGGGGAAAAGAAAAATAGCGAAGTCTTGGCGAAAAAAATTGCTGCCTTATGCGATATTTATGTTAACGATGCCTTTGGCACCGCTCACCGCGCCGAGGCAACCACCTATGGAGTCGCACAATTTGCCCCAGTTGCGTGTGCTGGTCCGTTAATGGCTGCAGAGTTAGACGCACTTAGTCGTGCTCTGGCAAATCCTAAGCGGCCATTGGTAGCCATTGTCGCTGGCTCAAAGGTATCTAGTAAGCTCACAATTTTAAAATCATTAGCAAGCAAAGTTGATCAATTAATTGTTGGTGGGGGTATTGCCAATACTTTTTTGTTAGCTAAAGGCTTGCCTATTGGCAAATCGTTAGCCGAGCCCGCTTTAGTACAAGAGGCACGAGACATTATGGCAATGATGGAAAAACGGGGTGCTCATGTACCCATGCCTGAAGATGTCGTAGTTGCTAATGAGCTGTCACCTTTAGCTAGAGCAAATCGAGTTGCGGCTAATGAGGTAGCAGCTGACGATATGATTCTCGATATCGGTCCAAAAGCAGCAGCGAAATTGTCAATCATGTTAGCTAACGCTGGTACGATTGTTTGGAATGGGCCGCTTGGAGTATTTGAAATCGATCAATTTGGCGGCGGTACCAAAATGTTGGCTGCAGCAATTGCGCACTCTCCCGCGTTTTCGATTGCAGGCGGAGGCGATACTTTGGCTGCCATTGCTAAATATGGTATTGAAAAACAAGTTAGTTACATTTCGACCGGCGGCGGAGCCTTCCTTGAATTTTTAGAGGGCAAAACTTTACCCGCCTTTGCAGTCCTGGTAGAGCGAGCCAAAGAAGTAAATACAAAGAAGTAAATAATAAATAACCCCCTAAAGGACAGCATGTTAAGAGCTACAAAAATTATCGCTACCCTCGGACCAGCCTCCGAAAAGCCAGAGGTTTTGCGCGAGATGATTCGCGCAGGTCTCGATGTTGTACGCCTTAATTTTTCTCACGGTACCGTTGCAGATCACATGGCACGTCATAATTTAGTGCGCACGATTTCTGCCGAAATTGGTCGGGAAGTGGGCATCATGGCAGATTTACAGGGGCCTAAAATTCGGGTTGGAAAGTTTGCTAATGGCAAAGTACAACTGCAAGAAGGAGCAAGTTTTATTTTAGATGTAGCATGTGAATTGGGTAATGAAGAACGAGTTGGTCTCGATTACAAAAATTTACCGCAAGATGTCAAAGCCGGTGATCGACTCTTATTAAATGATGGGCTAATTGTTTTGCGTGTAGCGAGCGTGCAGGGCAAGGAGATTCATACTGTAGTTGAGCTTGGTGGACCGCTTTCGAATAACAAGGGCATTAACCGCGCTGGCGGTGGCTTAACAGCTCCAGCCCTAACCGAAAAAGATATTCAAGATTTAGACGCAGCAATTGCGATGGGCGTCGATTTTATTGCCATCAGCTTTCCTAAAGATGGTGCGGATATGTTAATTGCACGTAATTTAGCTGATGCAGCTAGCGCCAAACATGGCGTTGGCAAAGTAAAGTTAATTGCTAAGGTTGAGCGGGCAGAGGCTATTGTGCCAGAGGCCTTAGATAGCATTATTCGTGAGAGCGACGGCATTATGGTGGCGCGGGGCGATTTAGCAATTGAGGTTGGCAACCCCGCCGTACCAGCCTTACAAAAACGGATGATTCGTTTAGCTCGCCAAGCTGATAAGTTTACGATTACTGCCACTCAAATGATGGAGTCGATGATTACTGCGCCCGTTCCAACCCGTGCAGAAGTAAGTGATGTAGCCAATGCAGTTTTAGATGGTACCGACGCCGTGATGCTTTCGGCAGAGTCTGCCACTGGACTTTACCCAGTTAAAACCATTGAACAAATGGCAGAAATTTGTATCGAGGCTGAAAAATCAGAACAGGTACGTTTAGATACTGATTTTTTAGATCAAACCTTTACTCGTATTGATCAATCAATTGCCTTGGGAGCCTTATTTACCGCCCATCATTTAAATGCAGCTGCCATAGCCGCATTAACCGAGTCTGGATCAACCCCCATTTGGATGAGTCGTCATAATATTCATGTGCCCATTTTTGCACTAACGTCAAAAGTATCAACCCAAAGAGCATTAAGCGCCTACCGTAATGTAACCCCAATTAGTATTGAAGTTAGTAAAGATCGTGATACAGCCTTACGCCAAGTAGAAGAGCGCTTAAAAATGAGTGGCGCCATTCAGTCAGGCGATACCATCGTACTCACCATTGGCGAGCCAATGGGTGAGCCTGGCGGCAGTAATACGTTAAAAATTGTTAAAGTGAAATGATTAAACTTTATTTACTCTCATTATTTATTTTTTAGAGGATTACTATGCCCTTGGTATCAATGCGCCAATTATTAGATCATGCAGCTGAAAATAATTATGGTCTACCAGCTTTTAATATTAATAATTTAGAGCAAGTACAAGCCATCATGAGTGCAGCCGACGAGGTTGGCTCGCCGGTCATCATGCAAGCTTCCGCAGGCGCTAGAAAATATGCCGGCGAGGCATTTTTACGGCACTTAATTTCGGCTGCGGTTGAGTCTTATCCGCATATTCCTATTGTGATGCATCAAGATCATGGCCAAAGCCCAGCGGTTTGTATTGCTGCAATCGACAGTGGCTTTACTAGTGTGATGATGGATGGCTCGCTCGAAGCCGATGGTAAGTCGGTTGCTAGTTACGATTACAACATTGCAGTATCTCAAGAAGTGGTCAAACTCTCGCACGCCCTTGGTGTTACGGTAGAGGCTGAATTAGGTGTATTAGGCTCTTTAGAAACCATGAAGGGTGATAAAGAAGATGGTCATGGCGCTGATGGCACTATGACACGCGAACAGTTACTAACCGATGTTGAGCAAGCGGCAGATTTTGTCAAGGCGACCCAATGCGATGCCTTAGCAATTGCCATTGGCACTAGCCATGGTGCCTATAAATTTACCAAAAAACCCACTGGCGATATTTTAGCAATCGATCGTATCCGCGAAATACATGCGCGTATTCCTAATACGCATCTAGTAATGCATGGCTCTTCAAGTGTGCCCCAAGAGTTATTAGCCATCATCCGTGAATTTGGTGGCGAGATGAAAGAAACCTATGGCGTGCCAGTTGAAGAAATTCAAATAGGCATTAAAAATGGCGTACGTAAAATTAATATTGATACAGATATTCGATTGGCTATGACTGCAGCCATTCGCCGTTATTTATTTGAAAACCCAGGTAAGTTTGATCCACGTGATTATTTAAAGCCTGCTCGTGAGGCTGCTAAGCTAATTTGTATTGCGCGCTATACCGAGTTTGGATGTGCGGGCCAAGCCAGCAAAATTAAACCCATTTCCTTGGAAAAGATGGCTGCGCGTTATCGGGCTGGTGAGTTAGCGCAGATTGTCAATTAAGATGTCAGCGCTCTATACCAGCTCGATTCAATCTCTTCCTCTATTGTCTAAAGGGAAAGTGCGTGATGTATATGCCATTGGAGATGATCAACTGCTGATGATTACTACCGATCGTTTATCAGCCTTTGATGTCATTATGGGTAAGCCCATTCCTGAAAAGGGTATTGTATTAAATCAAATGGCTAATTTTTGGTTTCAAAAGCTGGGCCATATTATTCCCAACCATCTCACTGGGATTGATCCCGAGTCGGTTGTGGGAGTAGATGAGCTTGAGCAGGTGCGAGGCAGGGCAGTAGTAGCTAAACGCCTACAGCCTATTTTGGTCGAAGCCGTGGTGCGTGGTTATTTAGCGGGTAGCGGCTGGAAAGAATATCAAGCGAGTGGCAGTGTTTGTGGTATTACATTACCAGCAGGCTTACAGAATGCCCAAAAATTACCTACACCCATTTTTACGCCTGCAGCAAAAGCGGCCGCTGGCCAGCATGATGAAAATATTACCTTTGCTGAAATGGTTAAGCGCATTGGCGCGCCTTTAGCAGAGAAAATACGTACCGTTAGCATTCAGCTATACCAAGAGGCGGCTGCCTTTGCAGTTGAGCGCGGCATCATTATTGCTGATACTAAATTTGAGTTTGGTTTAGATGCCAATCATCAATTAATTTTGATGGATGAAATTTTAACTGCTGACTCATCACGTTTTTGGCCTGCTGAGACCTATCAGGTAGGCATTAATCCACCTTCTTACGATAAACAATTTATACGCGATTGGCTCGAATCCATATTAATTGATGGCAAGCCCTGGCCCAAGCAGGAGCCAGCTCCAAACTTACCAGATGAAGTGATTAATCAAACAGCTGAAAAATATCGCGAAGTGTTAGCGCGCTTAATAAAAACTTAATTAATATTAGCTTAATAAACGAAAGTATCTGGCGAGGAAACCATATGAGCACTAAGAAACCAATTGTTGGTATTGTGATGGGCTCTGATTCTGACTGGAGCACCATGGAGGCCGCCGCGCAAGTGTTAGAGCAATTTGCAGTACCCTTTGAAGCTCAAGTACTTTCTGCTCACCGAATGCCAGATGCGCTGTTTAGCTATGCCGAACAAGCTCAACCCAGAGGGTTGCGAGCCATTATTGCTGGGGCGGGCGGTGCAGCTCATTTGCCGGGTATGTTGGCTGCCAAAACCCTTGTACCAATTTGTGGTGTGCCTGTACCTAGTAAATATTTACGCGGTGAAGATTCTTTGTATTCCATCGTACAAATGCCTAAAGGCATACCGGTTGCAACTTTTGCTATTGGTGAGGCTGGCGCAGCAAACGCAGCTTTATATGTAATCGCAACTTTAGCTTTAGATGATGCTGAGTTAAGTAAAAAATTAAATGCATTTCGTCTTCAACAAACTGCCAAAGCTAGTGCGATGACATTACAGCGGAGCACTTAAGGATGCTGGGGCATGATAGTGAGGCAAGATGGCTAAAAATTTAATCCCGATTTTACCGGGAGCCTATTTAGGTATGTTGGGCGGTGGTCAATTAGGGCGAATGTTTACTCAAGCAGCGCAAGCCATGGGCTACAAAGTTTGTATTCTTGATCCAGACCCACTTAGCCCCGCAGGGGCTATTGCTGAAAAACATTTACTAGCCAATTTTAGCGATGCGGCAGCTTTACAAGAAATGGCCTCACTTTGTCAGGCAGTAAGTACCGAATTTGAAAACGTACCGGCTCAAACACTTGACCAGTTAGAGGCTTTAGGAGTATATGTAGCCCCACGTAGTAACGGAGTTACAATTGTACAAAATCGCATTACCGAGAAAGCCTTCTTAACAGCATGGCGACATGAATTAAATCTTGGTCCTGTGCCCTATTGCATTATTGAAAACCCAGCAATAATAGATGGGCTCAACGATACTCTGCTACCAGGGATTTTAAAAATAGCGCGTTTAGGGTATGACGGCAAAGGCCAAGCAACAGTCCATTCTTTAGTCGAACTTAAACAGGCTTGGGATGATTTCGGCAGAGTTCCCTGCGTGCTTGAAAAGCTTATGGATTTAGCCTTTGAGGTCTCGGCTTTGGTCGCCCGCGGCCATGATGATGCTGTGGTGGTGTATCCCATTGCACAAAATATTCATCGCAATGGTATTTTGCATACCAGCACAGTACCGGCTCCTTCACTCAATTCAGATCAAGAAAAACGTGTGCTACAGGCGGCGAAAATTTTAATTCGGCGCTTAGATTATGTTGGTATTTTGTGTATTGAATTTTTTGTTCTCAAGAGTGGAGAAATTTTTGCTAATGAAATTGCCCCCCGTCCCCATAATTCTGGTCATTACACCATGGATGCTAGTGTCACTAGCCAATTTCAACAGCAGGTACGAGCAATGGCGCGCTTGCCTTTAGGAGATACGCGCTTATTAACGCCAGTATCGATGTTAAATTTATTGGGTGATTTATGGTTTACGGGTAATAACCCAGAGGAAGCACCCCAAGAACCTGCATGGGCGAAGGCGCTTAGTCATGACAGTGCAAAATTACATTTATACGGTAAGTCGGTACCGCTGGCTGGCCGAAAAATGGGCCACATTAACTGCCTTGGCACTAGTTTGGCAGAGGCGCGTCAAACCGCTGCTTCAGTTGCTAACGACTTAGGTATTGAGCCTTGATTCCAGAGGCAGTACGGCGTTTAAAAAAAGGCGAGTTGGTTGCCTTTCCAACTGAGACTGTTTACGGTTTGGGGGCAGATGCTAAAAATAGTCTTGCGATTGAAAAGATCTACGCTACAAAAGGGCGACCCAGCAATCATCCCTTAATTGTGCATCTTGCTGTGCCAAGTTTTTTAGTAACCAATCCACAAGTCAACCCAGAAACATGTGCTAATGAATGGCTGCAAGTATTAACTCCTTGGGTGCGTGATTTACCACCAGCTGCCCTTCAATTAATTTGTGCATTTTGGCCAGGACCCCTAACTTTAGTATTTAAAAAAGATAAGCATGTTTTAAATGCCATCACAGGAGGTCAATCAACTGTTGCTATTCGTTCCCCGAATCATCTAGTGGCGCAAACTTTGCTGCAACAATTTGGTGGTGCATTGGTTGCCCCCTCCGCCAATCGATTTGGAAAAGTCTCGCCAACTAGAGCAGCCGATGTTTACGCTGAGTTTGGTGATCAAGCAGAAATAATGGTTTTAGATGGCGGTGATTGTGAGTTCGGCATTGAATCTACGATTGTTGATTTAAGCAGTAGTGATGGCCTGTATTTATTGCGACCTGGTTCGATTACACCAGCAGCAATCTATGCTAAAACAGGTTTACGAGTTGGCCCTTTAAATACCGCCTCAGAGCCCTCCATAAGCCCACGGGTATCGGGAAGCTTTAAAGCTCACTACGCACCCAATACACCCTTATATCTTTACCATGCCGACCATGTGACGGCTAGTTTAGAAAAGTTAGCAGCGCAGTTGCTTGCAAAAAATCATCTGGGTAAATTACGTATAGCTCTGGGTAGTTGGCAGGGCACCGAAAGTGCGTCAATCGCAGTAGCCAATGCAGCTTCAAGTAGCATTCAACTCGAATTTTTTACCATACCAAAAGAACATACGAGTTTTGCTAATGGACTATACCGCAGCTTACGCGACTTAGATCAGCAGCAATATGCTGCGATATTGATGCCCGAGCCGCCTAATGGTGAAATTTGGGATGGCGTGCGCGACCGGCTTCAACGCGCAGCTTTTGGCTCTGGACCATCCTCTGCTAACCAAGTTAATAGTTGATCATGAACTTCTTGCCCACGATAGGCATTAGGATGATTAATAAAGGAGGTAAGGGCATACAACTTACCCGATTTACTGCGTACATAACCTGCAATAGACTTAACGTCGGCCAGGCTACCAGTTTTAATTCTAATCTCTGGAGGTAATTTTAAATGCAGCCAGCTTCGCATTTTATTTAAGAGGCGATTTCTCATCGTGCCATCATTGCCTGCAATGGGCAAGCTATTAAAAAATATCTCGCCATTAGGCAAGGAGCGGGCGGCTATTAATAAGTCATTCATGTGCTGCGCTGAAATCATTTCTTTGCGTGATAGGCCAGAACCATTTTCTAATACTAGCTCAGAAAATTGCATGCCATATCGATTCAGCCACTCTTGAATTACTTTTTCGCTATTTGCTACTGTGGCTGGCTTACCAAATTGTTCTAAAGCCAGCGTTAAAAAAAGTTGCCGAGACATCACGTTATTTGAATATTTATTAATATCTATCACCGCATCTACAAGGCTGGTGCCGTCAAATTGTAGTAATGGGCTTAAGGTACTTGGAACTATGCCGCTTTTACCTTGGGGAGGCTTAAGCCATTCACCATCAGCCAACTGCCAAGCTGCAGTAAAACCAAGCGAAAGAAAGGTATTCGGGTCAAAAGCCACGACGTTATAAAGTACTTTTTGGCAGTCACTAGGCAATACGCCAGTGAAAGTCGCTTGCCAGTCGGTAATGGCAGTTGCCCCCTTTCGCAAAGGAGCATTCACACTAATGTCTAAGTTAATCGCTTTTCGCCAATCATCACAAGATCCCAACTGAAGATTTAGAAGATTAATAACTTTGAAGCGAGCTAATTCGGGAGTGTAGTTAATCTCAATTAATGACTCTGCTTTATTAGCACTCAACTGAAACGAAAGGGTACGAAAAGCGAACAGTAAGGGGTCGGGCTGCACGTTATACGAACGTAGAGCCTCACCATCAATTAAATTACTATCTAACAAATCTTGTGCATAAGCACTGCGGTCAAAAATTAAATTTCCATCAATTTTTTTAATTCCCAATGCTCGTAAATTGGCGATTAGCTTGGCCAATAATTCGGGACTTAATTTGGGGTCACCTGTGCCTTGCAGATATAAATTTCCCTTAAGAATGCCATTGCGAATCACCCCATCGGTATAAATCAGCGTACGCCAGCGGTACTTTGGTCCAAGCACATCTAGGGCAGCTAAAGTGGTAAGAATTTTCATGGTTGATGCAGGATTCATGCTGACATCACCACGCCAATTTATTAATTCATATGGCGCTAGTAAAGATTTATTCGATGGCTTAACACTTAAGGGTATTTCGGTAATAACGACACTAATGGCATTAGTAGGCAATTGATTTTTATCTAGAGCAACCAAGACAACTTTAGGGAGTGTTTGGATCGCGCTTTTGCTAGGGCTTAGACCATCAGCAGCCCATGAATTGTTGTAAAGCAAAATAATTATAGTAAGTATAAACACCAATAAAAAATGCAATAAATAGCCCCAGCCGTTTAGGGAGCGATTTTTTAGGGGTAAAAATGCGTGGTTTATTGGCACAAGCAGAGGTGAAATAAAAAAATTGAGCAAATTTGCCGTATTTAGGTAAATTATTTGATAGCATAAACCTCAGTGACACCGATCTAGAACATTCTAGGCAAAAAGTTCAGGCCCACAAGCCTGCAAAAAGTGAATTCGCGGTATTTATTGAGGAGATAGTATGACTAAATCAGATTTAATTGATGCAATCGCAGCAGGCGCCGATCTTAGTAAAGCGAAAGCAGATGAGGTGCTAAATATTGCTTTGGAGACTATTAAAACTGCCATTACCAAAGGGGATGCTGTTCAATTGGTAGGCTTTGGTGGGTTTTCGGCTGGCTCACGTGCGGCCAGAATGGGACGTAATCCTAAAACGGGCGAAGCAATTAAGATTGCCGCCTCAAAAACAGTGAAATTTGCAGCTGGGAAAGCCTTTAAGGATGCAGTAAATAAAAGGTGATTGCAGTAAAAGCTAATTGCACCATAGTAGCAGAGCAGTTATGCAGTAGCATTTAAAAGCGGCCGTACTTTTGGGCCGCTTTTTATTTAATTGTTTTGTATGTGGGCGCCGCTAATAGCCTCAATCAGCTTATTTTCTCGCTGAAGCAAGAGCTGCAATTGATGACTAACATCGGGTATGCCTAATTGCAGTTCATGCTCAAGAAGTACGCAAGCCGCAATAAATTCAGCATCATTAATTAGTAAGGCCCCGCCTTTAATTTTGTGTAAAAAATGAGCTAGCTCTTTTGGGTCTAGCAATTTATTATCGAGTGGCTGTAGGCAGTCTTGATGAACCTTAAGCACCTCATTCAAAATTAATAATTCGGTTGGTGAATGATGGCCCGACTTAAGTCCCAGTGGAAAAAAAGATTTTATAGGTTTTAATTTTTGTATATTTGGACTACTACCTGCTTGATAATAATGTGCTAATTGATTTTCTAGGGTCATAATACTTATAGGTTTAATTAGGACAGCATTCATGCCGGCCGATAAAAAGCGCTGGCGTGCTTCAATGGCATAAATATCTGCCGTCACACCAATGATGATTAAGTCTTGATAGCCCTGTTGGCGCAATAAATTAGCGAGTTCTTCACCCTTCATGCCTGGCATCGATTGGTCGGTAAGCAATAAATCAAAGCGTTTATTCTGAAAATAAGTAAGGGCATTTTTACCATTAGCACAAACGGTGACATCAATGCCAAGCGCTTGCAGTTGTAGGGAAAGAATTTCACGACTAGCTGGGTGATCTTCAACTAATAAGGCCCGAATAGTCTGACCCATTGAATTAGTAAAGTGTTGGAAATGGGGCGTATCGTTAGCTTGAAAATGGTAATCGTGTGGGTTTTTGGTAGTACGAGGAAAAACACATGAAAAATAAATAGCACTTCCCTTGTTAGGGGCGCTATCAAAATGTAAGTACCCGCCCATAGAGGCAATTAGTTGGTTAGAAATAGCTAGACCTAGCCCACTGCCACATTCAGCGCTACTATTAGCAACTTTAGTAGTTTGCAGTACTTGCTCAAATGGTTGTAGCGCATGGCTAATTTCATCTTCAGTCATACCAATACCTGTATCGATAACCCTGAATTCAATTAATTGGCCAGCATGATCGTCGGCTAAAACACTAATTGAAAAATAAATACTTCCTTCCTCAGTAAATTTAATTGCATTGCTTAATAAATTATGTAAAACCTGTCGCAGTCGCATGGCATCTACTAATAAAACTTCAGCAATGCTTGGGTCTAGACAACTGATTAATTGCAAGTCTCGTTTGCTTGCCAGCGTAGAAAAAGTAGCATCAATTTCTGTAATTACATTTTTTAAACAATGCGGTATAGGATGTAAAGTAAGTTTTCCGGCTTCGATTTTTGATAAATCAAGTACTTGATTTAGCATGCCAAGCAAGCCCTCGGCCGAGCGGTGCGCATTTTTTAAAAGAGATTTTTCACTTGCAGGAAAACGAGCGCTTTTTAGGAGCAGTTCTTGTACTCCCAAAATGGCATTCATGGGGGTTCTTATTTCATGGCTTAGTGTTGCAAGAAAAGCCGATTTAGCAGCATTTGCGTGCTCTGCAATTTTTTTTTGCTCAACCAAATTTTTCACAATACTAGCTTGTCCTCGATGGAGTTGCTTCAAACTCCAAATCCAGTATGCAAGCGCAAGACTAAGTAAAGTTAGCACGAAGCTGATAATAAAAACAAGTTGATGGCCGACTAAACCAGCAGGTGCATGTTGAGGCGAAGTGTGTAGGATAGTCTTGACTAAGATGCTATCTAAAGGACTAGCAGAATGATGAACTAACCAAGCATATGGCGGGTCAATAATAAAATCAACCTTGCCTTGGGATAAATCACTTAAGCCATCATCTGCCCCTTTGCGCCAAAGAGCCTGATACTGTTGCTGGGTATGCCCGCGCAATTGATTAAGAAGTTGATGGAAAGACCCCGCAGATTCTTTGCCATCACCTGGGTGCAACTGGAGGGCATTTTTTTCATGAATACTAAAGCGCACAATTGGCTTAGATTTAATCCACTGAGTCTCATCTGTATTAAAGAGGTTATGAGCTAGCGCACTAGTAAGGCCACTGAGTAAGAAAAATAACGCAAAAACTAACTCAAATAAGCTAGCGTATAAGTCGCCGCACCATTGGCGAGCGTTCAATGACCTAACTTTCATTAACCTTCAATAATGTTATTGTTTCGACAAAATAAAATAAGATCGGCAATATTATTAATGCCGAGTTTGTCATAGATACGGGCTTTATATGTAGCAACTGTTTTGCTACTAATATGTAATATATCTGAAATTTGTTGATTACTACTACCACGACCTAAATACTTCATGATTTGTAGTTCGCGATCAGAAATAAGTTTCAGCTTTTCTTCATCAGTTAGTGCGCCGACACCATTTCTGCCATGGGAAAAAAACGTATAGTTTTGTGATACGGCAATACAAGCAGAAATAATAATATCGGCATTAGCCGTTTTATTCACAAAGCCGTGTGCACCCAGTGAACGAACGCGACCGCCGTAAACACCCTCATCAAGGCTAGATAAAACTAGAATACGAATTTCGGGATACATTAAGCCGATGCGCCTAATAACATCAAAGCCATCGGTTTTTGGCATATCTAAATCTAAAATAATAATATTTGGATTAGTCTGCTTAATCATTTGCATACACTCTTCGCCGTTTTGGGCTTGAGCAGCAACTTCAAATAAGAGTTTTTCATGCACAATACTTTTTAATGCCATTAGCATTGCAGGATGGTCATCGACTAACATAACGCTTTTTCTCATAGCTTGTCTCCGTTGTGGGTTTTATTGGGGCTTTACTGAAAAGATGGCTTTTGCCAGGCGACTATCATTGATTTGTAATAATTGATGACGACTTACTGGCGGCATCATTAAGCCGCCATAACAATAGCGCGCTGCGTATGATTGCGCAGTCGTAAGATCGCTAATGAGAGAAATTCCGCTGATGTAGATAGCGCCATAATTTTTTTGGCAGATAGCGCTAAGAGCAGAAATTGATTGTTGCAGAGTTGCTTGTTGTTCTAATTGATCTGTACGCAATTGCTGAGCGCTAAGATGGACACCGTCAAAGCGCATTTCATCGATATGTTGGAGTTCTTGTTGTGAGCCTGAAAAATGCAGTAGATGTAGCATTAGCCCAATTCTGCGTAAACGCGCTAAACCAATTTGATAGTCAGACCAAAACTGTGCTGAGGGAAGATTAATAATTCCTAAAGCAACTAGACCAACCGGTAAGCGCGAATTTAAAACTAAATCGCTAATAGCATCGACTTGATTTGGCTCGCACAGTGTTTTAGCAGTAATAGGCAGAATAGTAGGAATAGGCTTACTCAAACTTTGCCAATATTGAATGGCATCAAGCCCATCCATAAAGAGTCGTAAAACTTGGGGATCAGCCGCTTGAAGTAAGGGCTGAAAAAGCACTCCACGCAACTTACTACCAGATTAGTTAAAGATAGGTTCATAACTAATCGACTGTCTTTTTGACCATAGGGCCTCGGCCTCAAGGCGAACTGGGTCGTTGAGCCCAGATCCTAAGGTTGTGGAACCAGCATCATGCACCGCTTGGAAGGGCTTATTCTTCCAGCTTTTTACTAGCGTATACAGCCGGGACTTTGGGATCATCAGCGTTCTCCAATCGGTAACTGCCCAGTCTATTTTGGTCAGTCGGGGGTTATAAGCAGGCAAGACTGATTTTTATGTAGGAAATGACCTACATTCAGTCTTTTTAGGCGTCTCCCCCTTGAAAAAAGCAGAAAGGGAGTTATATAATCAGCACTCTCTACAAATGAGTGCTAAAGCAGCAATTTCACCAATAATTTGTTGGAATTAAGGATTCTCTGCTTTTATCTAGTTGTAGAGTAATTATAACTCCATGATGTATATAGGGTTTTTATTTAGTTAACAATTACTAACTTAGGAGAAGGAATGAATCTGCGTCCTTTACATGATCGAGTGATCATCAAGCGTTTAGATCAAGAAACCAAAACTGCTTCAGGAATTGTGATTCCAGATGCAGCCGCTGAAAAACCAGACCAAGGAGAAATTTTGGCTGTTGGAGCCGGTAAGCGTGACGATAGTGGCAAATTAAACCCACCCGACGTCAAAGTTGGCGACCGAGTTTTGTTCGGTAAATATGCTGGTCAAACCGTCAAAGTTGACGGCGATGAGCTTCTCGTGATGCGCGAAGAAGACATCATGGCAGTTGTCCAAAAGTAATCGAGCTTTTACGAAAGGAATTTAATCATGGCAGCAAAAGACGTAGTTTTTGGAGATAGCGCGCGGACCAAAATGGTCGAAGGCGTGAATATTCTCGCAAATGCAGTAAAAGTGACTCTAGGACCTAAGGGTCGCAATGTCGTTATTGAGCGTTCATTTGGTGGCCCAACCATCACTAAAGACGGTGTAACCGTAGCGAAAGAAGTCGAATTAAAAGATAAGCTACAAAATATGGGCGCACAAATGGTCAAAGAAGTTGCTTCCAAAACCGCGGATATCGCTGGTGATGGTACAACAACAGCAACTGTTTTGGCGCAATCGATTGTGCGTGAAGGCATGAAATATGTAGTTTCTGGCCATAACCCAATGGATCTAAAGCGCGGCATTGATAAGGCAGTAAGCGCCGCTTTGATCGAATTGAAAAAAATTAGTAAGCCTTGCACCACCACCAAAGAAATTGCACAAGTAGGCTCAATTTCGGCAAATAGTGACCATAGCATCGGTCAACGTATTGCCGAAGCAATGGAAAAAGTGGGCAAAGAAGGTGTTATTACTGTTGAAGACGGCAAATCACTTGAAGACGAATTAGAAGTCGTTGAGGGTATGCAATTTGATCGTGGTTACCTTTCGCCTTACTTCATTAATCAACCAGAAAAGCAAGTGGCGATTTTAGAAACCCCTTACATTCTGTTGTTTGATAAAAAAATCAGCAACATTCGTGATTTGCTCCCAGTACTCGAGCAAGTAGCTAAGTCAGGTCGTCCGCTGATGATTATTGCTGAAGATGTTGAAGGCGAAGCCTTAGCAACATTAGTAGTTAATAACATTCGCGGTATTTTGAAGACTTGTGCAGTGAAGGCGCCAGGTTTTGGCGATCGTCGCAAAGCCATGCTCGAAGACATCGCAATTTTGACTGGTGGCCAAGTGATTGCTGAAGAAGTAGGTTTAACTTTAGAGAAAACTACACTTGAGCATTTAGGTCAAGCCAAGCGAGTTGAAATTGGCAAAGAAAACACCATCATTATTGATGGCGCAGGCGATTCTAAAGCTATCGAAGCACGCGTTAAAAATATCCGTGTGCAAATTGACGAAGCAACAAGCGATTACGATCGTGAAAAATTGCAAGAGCGTGTCGCTAAATTAGCTGGCGGTGTTGCAGTCATTCGGGTTGGTGCCGCTACTGAAGTCGAGATGAAAGAGAAAAAAGCCCGCGTTGACGACGCTTTGCATGCAACTCGTGCAGCCGTTGAAGAAGGCATTGTGCCTGGCGGTGGTGTAGCATTGATTCGTGCGATGCAAGGCATTAAAGGCCTCAAAGGCGACAACGCTGACCAAGATGCTGGTATCAGTATTGTCTTGCGTGCAATGCAAGAGCCATTACGTATTATCGTTTCTAATGCTGGCGATGAAGCTAGTGTTGTAGTCAATGCTGTTGAAGCTAGTAAAGGTAATAATGGTTATAACGCTGCGACTGGCGAGTATGGCGATTTAGTTGCTCAGGGCGTGATTGATCCAACCAAAGTAACGAAGACCGCATTGGTTAATGCTGCTTCTGTGGCTGCGCTCTTATTAACTACAGATTGTGCAATTTGTGATTCGCCTAAAGATGAGTCTGGCGGCGGTATGTCAGGCGGCGGTATGGGTGATATGGGCGGCATGGGCGGTATGGGCGGCATGATGTAATTGTTGTCTCTTTGTGCAGTACATGAGTAATATAAAAACGCCTGATTCAAAAGATCGGGCGTTTTTCATTTCCCCACCTATCGTTCCACGCGATTTAACTATAATATTAAGCAATATTAAATAACTTGAAATAATCAAATCATGAAGCCAAAAATAAAAATTGATGTTGTCTCCGATGTGGCTTGCCCATGGTGCGCAGTGGGCTATGGCGAGCTTAATAAAGCTATCGAGGCAATGGGCGATCAAGCTGAATTCGAAATCCATTTTCAGCCGTTTGAACTCAACCCCAATATGCCAGCGGGTGGTCAAGATGCGGTTGAGCACTTAACACAAAAATATGGCCTTTCTTCTGAGCAAGTACAGGTGAATCAAGCGCGTATTCGAGCGCGGGCTGCAGAGGTGGGGTTTACTTTTCATCCCGCTGGTAGAAAAAGAATTTACAACACCTTTAATGCCCATCGTCTTTTATATTGGGCTGCTAAAGAATGTGGTTTACCTGCTCAAGCGGCTCTCAAAAAAGAATTACTCAATACCTATTTTTGTTTAGCCGTCAGCATGGATGATGTAGACAATGTACTAGCGGCCGTTGGTCGAGCGGGTTTAGATCAGGCGCGTGCGAAAGTAGTGCTAGAGGGAAACGAATTTGCAGAAGAAGTTCGCGCACAAAAACAGAATTTTCAAAATTTAGGAATTCATGGGGTGCCAGCATTTATTTTAAATGATCAGCACCTGATTGAAGGCGCACAACCATCAGCAGTATTGGTGAATAGCTTTAAGCAACTGCTTGAAGCTTAAATCAACCCGCTTAAAGAAAGCCTGCGCTTGAATTAATCTTCGCGCCTGAATGAAGACAGAATTGTGCTGCTTTAGCAATACTCGCAGCATCAACTTGAAAGAACTCACGCAGAGCAGCCCGAGTATCGCTGCGCCCAAATCCATCTGTACCTAAGGTAAAGTAGTTGCGCTGGCTGGGCATGTAGGCGCGAATACTTTCTGGTACTGCCCGAACATAATCAGTTGCGGCAATAATAGGGCCAGCTGAATTCGCTAGCAGTGAGGTAATAAAAGCAGCTTGATCTTCAGTTAGGCCCTTATCCACCCCATCGCCACCATCATTATCTGCAAAAACAGCTAGCAATTTTTGTTGGCCATTACGTGCAAGTTCACTCCAACTAGTTATGCTAAAAATATCTGCGTCAATGCCTACTTGTTTCAATAATTCCGCAGCTTTAGTGACTTCGAGCAAGATTGCCCCAGAGCCAAGTAAAGTCACTCTTTGTTTAGCATTGGGGGATGCTTTTTGATAGTGATACCCTCCCGCCAGAATATCTTTTTCTTTACCAGGCAACAAGTTAGTTTGTGCATAGTTTTCATTCATGAGCGTAATGTAATAAAAGACATCGCGTTGATCGGTTAACATTTCACGCATTCCGGCATCAATAATGACAGCCAATTCCCCAGCAAAAGCCGGATCATAGGCTTTGCAATTAGGAATGGTGGCAGCAACTAAATGACTACTACCATCTTGATGTTGCAAGCCTTCCCCGCCCAAAGTAGTGCGCCCCGAAGTTGCACCCAATAAGAATCCGCGTGCACGTTGATCGGCTGCTGCCCATATAGCGTCACCGACACGCTGAAAACCAAAAATAGAGTAATAAATATAAAAAGGTAGCATGGCAAAGCCATGATTAGCATAGCTAGTTGCAGCCGCAGTCCAGCTGGCAATAGCACCCGCTTCACTAATACCCTCCTCTAAAATTTGCCCATTTAAGGCCTCGCGATAACTTAATACGGAACCAATATCCTCAGGCTCATAGCATTGGCCAACACTAGAATAAATACCTACCTGTTTAAATAAATTGGCCATACCAAATGTACGTGCTTCATCAGCCACAATAGGCACAATCCGCGCACCGAGCTCTGGGGTCTTCAGTAAATTACCCAAGAGCCGCACAAAAGCCATGGTAGTTGACATTGATTTATCGTCTGGAGCTAGTGCAAAGCCAGCATAAGATTCAAGCGGCGGAATGGATAGGCGCTCGCAGTCGATAATCCGTTTAGGTAAATAGCCGCCTAACTCAGCGCGTCGTTGCTGCAGATACTGCATTTCTTTACTATCTTCACTTGGCCGATAAAAATCTAAATTGATTGCTTGGGCATCACTGAGTGGTAAGTTAAAGCGATTACGAAACCCAATTAACGCTTCTTCATCAAATTTTTTCTGACTATGCGTTGTCATTTTTCCTTGACCAGCATGCCCCATCCCATAACCTTTTTTCGTATGCGCCAAAATCACCGTGGGTTGACCTGTATGCTTTGCTGCAGCTTCATAGGCTGCATAGATTTTGACAATATCATGTCCGCCACGTTTTAATCGATCAATTTGCTCATCCGTCATGCCTTGCGCTAACTCAGCAAGTTCGGGACTTTGCCCGAAAAAATTTTCCCGATTAAAGCGCCCATCCTTAGCAGCAAAAGTTTGCATTTGACCATCAACTGTATTTGAAAGTGTACGTACTAATGAGCCCGAATGATCGCGCGCAAATAAACCATCCCAATCACTGCCCCACACTAATTTAATGACATTCCATCCGGCACCACGAAATAATTTTTCTAATTCATCAATAATGCGGCCATTACTTCTAACGGGGCCATCTAAACGTTGTAGATTGCAGTTCACTACCCACGTTAAATTATCTAACTTTTCACGTGAGGCCAAGGTGAGGGCGCTCATACTCTCGGGCTCATCCATTTCGCCGTCACCAAAAACACCCCATACTCTGCGCTGTGAGCAGTCGAGTAAATTGCGATGGCTTAAGTAGCGCATAAAACGCGCTTGATAAATTGAACTGATAGGGCCAATTCCCATTGAGCCAGTAGGAAACTGCCAAAAATTGGGCATGAGCCATGGGTGGGGATAACTTGATAAGCCCTGCACACCAATTTCTGCGGCCGTAATTTCTTGGCGGTAATGTGAAAGATCTTGTTCGGTTAAACGCCCCTCAAGATAGGCGCGGGCATAGACGCCAGGCGCACTATGGGGCTGAAAAAATACTAAATCGCCATTGTGTTCGGATGTGCGGCCATGATAAAAGTGATTAAAGCCCACTTCAAATAAATCAGCAGCACTAGCATAGCTGGCAATGTGTCCGCCTAGTTCGCCGTAAGCTGTATTCGCTTTTGCGACCATCGCTAGCGCATTCCAACGCATCAAGGAAGCAATTTTTTCTTCGATTGCCAGATCGCCGGGAAACACCCCTTGCTTGGCTACCGTAATCGTATTTACTAGGGGTGTAACTAATTCAGGAGACCAACCAATTTGTTGTTGATGGGCGGTGCGGATTAGCATATCGAGCAAATGCTTGCCTCGCTCTTCGCCATTTGCAGTAATGGAATTAATAAACGCTTCCGCCCACTCAGCAGTTTCAGTTGGATCGATATCGTGAGGGTTTTGCATAGCTATTAATATACAAAGAGTGCTCTGAAATAGGATTGCAAATTATGGTCAAATACCATGAAATTAAGCATAAAATGCTAAATAAACCATTTTTATAGAACTTTATGCAACTAGATGCCATTGATTTAAGAATCTTGCAAGAACTACAAAATGACAGTTCGCTCAGTAATGTGGCCTTGGCTAAGCGAGTGCATTTATCACCTTCACCTTGTTTATTGCGAGTGCGTGCGCTAGAGGCAAATCAAGTAATTCAGCGTTATGTAGCCTTGGCTAACCCCAAGGCCCTAGGACTTGATTTAAATGTATTTATTTCGATCAGCTTAAAAGAGCAGTCAAAAACTGCCCTCGCTGAATTTGAGCGACGTATTGCCGAGCAGCACGCAGTAATGGAATGCTATTTAATGACTGGCGATTGCGATTATTTAATTCGTGTTGCTGTATCCAATATTGGCGATTTAGAAAAATTTATTCTGGAGCAATTAACCCCCATTGCAGGAATAGAAAAAATTCGTTCTAGTTTTGCATTAAAGCAAGTTTCTTACAAAACTGCTTTGCCTTTGCCCTAATAAAAAAAATTTATTTATTGAATTATTTTTTAAATATCGATTCCATTTCGCGTCGTACTCGAATCGCTTCATTACTAATATCAAAATTGACATCGTTCCAGCATACGGGTTTGCCAGCAGCAACAGCATTCTTGAGCGGCAAACGGTGAGCTAACCCAATGGGTAAGCCGCCCATTGCTAAGGAATCAGTAGCAGGCATTAATTTACCGTAGACGGTAAAACCACCTTCACCATCTAGCATCTCTCCAGCCTTTAAATCGCGCTTAGCCGTAGCCACGACATCACCGTTAAAGGCGGTAGTTGCGCCCGTTGCTTCTCTGCGCAAAGCCACGCTCGCAACCGAGATGCCAAGCTCTAGGCCAATTAAGTGATAAGGCTTATACATTGCCGAATACCAGCCACTGGCATCAGTTTTAAGGCCATATTGTAAGAAACAGTTACGGACATATTCATTCGGTGCTTCAAAGACAATATAAACGCCCCAACGTAAATCTCGAAAGACAGGGCGACCATCACGCTCAACAGAAGAGACTACTTCAACAGTGCCTTTAAAGGGCAAGATGCCGCCATCAGCTTCTGGTCTTAAGATGGTGGGCAAATCATCCACACCACAGGGCGGAAACAACAAGCCATTTTTTGGTGGCCGTAATCCACAAGCATTTGATACCGCTGCCATTTCAAGTGCAGACTTGGTGCCATCTAAAAAAGAATTAAACATTTGTGCATTAAAGTCACCGCTACCAACTTGCTCGGGGGTAAAACCGTAGTGTCCCCACACTGTGTCAGGAGTAGCTTGGTGATAGATCGGTAAATATTTTGTGCCCTTGCCTGCGCACACTACATCCATGCCAATCGTTTCAGCCCAATCAACTAATTCAGCAATTAAGGATGGCTGATCTCCTGATGCCATTGAATAAATAATGCCAGCATCTGCAGCTTTTTTAGCTAGATAGGGACCCGCCAATACATCGGCCTCTAAATTCACCATGATGATATCTTTACCATGTTCACAGCATTTCAGGGCATGGTGAATGCCTGCCGCTGGACTGCCAGTAGCATCAATAATGACTTCAATCTGCTGATTAGCGATCATGCCATCGGCATCATCAGTAATGAATGTTTTACCGGTTTGATACGCATTCTCAAAAGAAGATGCGTTGTATTGGTCAGCGTTCCAACCAACACGGGCTAGAGAATCGCGGGCCCGCTGCGGGGCTAAGTCGGCAATGCCTAATAAGTGAATGCCAGGGGTTCTTGGTACCTGGGCTAAATACATCGAGCCAAATTTGCCCGCTCCAATAATGCCTACTCGCACCGGCTTACCCTCGGTGGCACGCTGTTTCAATTGTTGAATGAGTGACATATAAAACCTTTCGATGAAATTGCTGCTATTTTTACATTTTTTTTGCCATAGCAGGCGCATAGCTTTGAGGAGTACTAGGGCTTTCCCTGATGGTTGCTATAGGCAGGGCTGCCTTTTTCACCAAGTGTTTCATTAATTGATTACACTTTCACTTATTGTTAAAAAAGAGTCTACGAGGCCGAAATGCATCTCACCCCAGAACAACTAGCGCAGTTTGATAAGGAAGGCTATTTATTTTTTCCCAGCCTATTTAGCTCGAGCGAAGTAAAAACTCTGACCGATGCTGTACCAGAGTTGTATAGTCGCAAAGAAGCTTATAACGTGCGCGAAAAAGACAGCGAATCAGTACGAACCAATTTTGCTGCACATTTAATTAGTAGGCCTTTTGCTAAATTGGGTAAGCATCCCAGAATGATTAAGCCAATTGAGGACTTATTGGGCGAACAGCTATACATGCATCAATTTAAGATTAACGGCAAGATGGCTTTTGACGGTGATGTCTGGCAGTGGCACCAAGATTACGGTACTTGGTTAAATGACGATATGATGCCTACCGCGCGGGCGATGAACGTGGCGATTTTTTTAGACGATGTAAATGCCTTTAATGGCCCACTGATGCTTATTCCGCAAAGCCATAAGCGTGGGGTGATAGCCGCTAAACATGATTTAACGACTACCAGCTATCCATTGTGGACAGTAGACAATGATTTAATTTCGCAATTGGTGGCTCGTGCAGGGGACAAAAATGGTGGCATTATTAGCCCTACTGGACCAGCAGGATCAATGATTTTATTTCACAGTTGTTTGGTTCATGCATCATCAAGCAATTTATCGCCTTGGAATCGGATCAGCGTGTATCTAAGCTTATGTGCAGTGTCAAATCATATTCGTCGCCATAAGCGCCCTGAATATATTGCCCATCGTAATTTTGAGCCCATTATCTGTTTGCCAGATGATTGTTTATTAACAGATTATCCAGTCGATGTTCCATGGGAAAATGGTGTGCCAGCAAGCGCTTTAGAGACCTCGCTAGAGGTCATTGCCTAAAGGAAGATTGTATTGAGTAAGTTAGAAAAACCACCGCAAGACTATCGCCTGCGTCTCGAAAAAACAGCCAAACCGTTGATGATTGTGGATTACAGTTTCGAGAGCGATGCCGCGCTAGAGTCGATAAAAGCTACATCCTTGCCGAGCACAATTCAGAATGCCAAGATTAAGACCGAGTTTGATTTAGCGCAAGCTTGGAGTAGTTTCGCTAGGAAATCTTTAGGTCAGCGTAAATTGGCTGAGTCTGAGATTGAGTGTTGGGATGGTCATTACGATCAATTGGGTCGAGTGATGCTGGAATTAATGCGCATGAGTAGAGATAAGCCCGAAATGCTTGGCAAAGAAGAAGTTTATGAAATGATTCCAGATTTAGAGGAAATTATATTTATTGCAAAACCAGGTCGCATTGAGGACAAAATGTTTTGTCGTATTTGGTTTTCATTGATTCGCCATCCTGCATTTCTTGAACTTGAAATTCATGAAAAAGAGGTTGTCGCATTTCAATATTGGCAAAACCTATTTACTTTGGCTTTAGGTAAAACAAATAGCGAGCTACTGAAGCAAAACGCTTAGATTGCTCATTAACCGTTATAAATGAGCAAAAAATGAAAATATTAATTGTTGGTGCTGGCGGCATTGGCGGTTACTTTGGCGCAAAACTGATTCAGGCTGGGGCAGATATTACGTATCTTCTGCGCCCTAACCGTCATGAGCATATTCAAGCCAATGGCTTAACGATTGAAACACCTCGAGGCAGTTTTCTCAGTCATCCACAGTCAATTACTATAGATCAATTAACGCCTATCTATGATCTGGTTATTTTAGCGCCGAAAGCATTTGATTTAGATCATTGCTTAAAAGACTTTGCAAATATTGGCCCCAAAGCTGTATTTTTACCATTCTTAAATGGTTTTACGCACCTTAACACCTTAGATCAAGAATTTGGTAGAGCGCGAGTGATGGGCGGAGTAGCGCATATTGCAGCAACGATTACTGCTACTGGCTCGGTAAAGCAATTAAGTGATTTGCATATCCTGACAGTCGGGCATCGTGACCCTGAACATGAGATCTTAGCAAGAGCATTTTTTGCGCTATGTCAAAAAGCCGATTTTGATCATGTTTATAGCGAGCAGATTGAACAAGCTTTGTGGGATAAATGGGTTTTCTTAGCTACTTTAGCGGGCATGACAACCCTTTGTCAAGGCTCGGTTGGGCAAATTGTCGCTACGCCCTATGGCC
Organism: Polynucleobacter meluiroseus; assembly: GCA_945878885.1. Taxonomy (GTDB): domain Bacteria; phylum Pseudomonadota; class Gammaproteobacteria; order Burkholderiales; family Burkholderiaceae; genus Polynucleobacter; species Polynucleobacter meluiroseus_C. Next base: position 37,522 of record CAMCUP010000017.1, read on the forward strand.
AAGAATTGGCCCTCGAAATGTATGCAGAATGTTGCGCGATTGCGCAAGCGACTGGATTTTCAATAGTAGCGCAAGCACGTAAAAAGGCTACCGAGCTCTTAACCCAAGCAGGCTCGGTCTTTACAGCCTCAATGCTTCGAGATTTATTAGCCAAACAAAATACAGAGCACGAACATATTTTGGGTCAGATGATTCAAAAAGGAATTACCCAAAATATCTCCTGCCTATTATTAAAGATGGCCTATACCCATATGGCGATGTCAGCGAAGCAGTAAAAAAGTATTCTCAATCGAGCTTTCTAGCCACCATAAAGAAACTTCGGTAACCACAGCGTCATGCCTGGCCAAATATACATAAAGACCATGCACGCAATTACGATAAACATATAAGGCATCATGCCCGCAAAAATCTGATTGAGCGTGACACCTGGCGGTGATACCCCTTTGAGATAGAAGGCTGACATTGCAACCGGTGGCGATAAGAAAGCGGCTTGTAAATTCACAAAGACCAAGGTACCCCATAACAAAGGATCGATTTGGAAGTGCGCCAACAACGGCAAGAAAATTGGCACGAAAATCACAATAATCTCAGTCCACTCTAAAGGCCAGCCAAGGAAGAAAATAATTGCTTGTGAAAGCAGCATAAACTGAATCGGCGTCAGATCTAACATAAGCACCCATTTTTCAATGATCGATTGGCCACCTAGGATTGTAAAAACAGCAGAGAACAAAGCTGATCCGACAAATAACCAACATACCATGGACGTTGTTTTGGCAGTAAGAAAGACGGCCTGTTTAGTGCGATCAAAGTTTAAAGTGCCAGCTTGATATGCCAGAATAAACGCACCAAATGCTCCTACCGCAGCTGATTCTGTTGCCGTAGTAATGCCCAATAAGATCACCGCTAAAACCAAAATAGTGAGAAGACCTAAAGGCATTACTGACTCAATTAACAGTTTCAGAATCTCAAACTGATCTTCATCTAGCTTAATGTAGTAGTAGATGAGCAACAAGAGTAAGAGCACTGAGCTTAATCCAAAATACAGTTCAAAGTTTTCCGGCGGACCAACAGCAGCTTCAGGTTCGGCAGCGCCAGCAGTTGGTGCATCACCAGCAGCAGCATCTAGAGCAACTAACGGGGCATCAGCTTCTTCAACCTCTTTAGTTTTAACGTTGTTGGAGGTTGCATCTAGTGAGACCAAGCCTTCTTCTACAGGCGCAGCTTTATCAGCAGTAGCAACTTTAGCAACCTGAGTGGCTACGGGAACATTTTGCGCATCACGTTCAGCTTGCTGATGGATGATGACATACCACCAAACTCCCCATAAAGTGACTGCAGCAAGAGTGAACGGGGTTAAGGCCGCTAATACATTTTTAAAAATTTTTCCAAAGGAGAGGCGTGCATCAACAGGCGCATTGAAAAACTTCGCCGGTGCAAATAGCGCTTTAAAAGTTGCCACAAACATATTGTGTGAATACTGCTCACGCAAGAAACGGATAGGCGCTGGAATAGGTACCTGTTGTTTTTCAGGGGGCAGTTTAGGCGCTACTTTAGGATTTATTAAAGCCCAGCCAATGATGTAAACCAAATATAAAAATGCGAGAAAGAAGCCTGGCACCATCGCAGCTGCATACAGTTTCACCACCGATTGACCAGCGACCGCTGCGTACACAATAATCATTACTGAAGGCGGAATCAAAATACCCAAGGTACCACCAGCAGTAATAACACCAGCTGCTAAGCGAGTATCGTAACCGGCATTCAACATGGGTTTCATGGCGATCACGCCCATTAGCACTACAACTGCACCAACTAGACCGCTGGCAATACCCCAAAATGTACAAACAATTAAGGTTGCGACAGCAAGCGATGCAGGTACGCGACGAAAGGCAAGCTGAATGCTATAGAACATTTTATCAACTAATGCCCCTCGCTCCATTACATAGCCCATTAAAACAAATAAGGGAATGGACAACAGGACATCGTTGGTCATACCTCCAAACGTTCTTTGCACCATGAGAGTAAATACTTTATTTGCGGCCCAGCTTTGGGATGGGTCATAAAACGCGGCAAAACCAAACATCATGCCTAGGCCCATTAAGGTAAATGCAGTTGGGAAGCCTAGCATAATCACCACGATAATCAGGCCCAACATACTTAGGCCAAGTAATGGATCACTCATGGTTTATCTCCTTGGTTTGGCCAATGCGGTGGTGTGCGGCTTCATCAATAGCTTTAGCATTTTTCATGGCCATTTGACGAGCTTCTTCATCAACGTGGGTTGAGGCTGCTAGTTGTTGTTCAATTACATCAATTTCTGCAGCATCTTTTAAGCGTGGCGGCCATTCGCCAGTTTGTAAGCAAACAATGCAGCGCAAAATTTCGACACAACCTTGGAGGAGCACGAAGGCACCAGCTATCGGAATAATGGTTTTAAAGGGATATAGTGGCGGCCCATTGGCAATTAATGTAGTGTGCTCGCCAATACGCCATGATTCACCTGCATAGGTATAGCCGGCATATACTAAAGCTGTAATGCCAGGCAAGAAAAAGGTAATGTATAGAATTAAGTCAAGAGTGGCTTGGGTGCGTGGTTTCATTGAGCCATAGAGGAAGTCGCCCCGTACGTGCCCATTTTGTGCCAAGGTATAGGCCCCGCACATCATAAAGAGAGTGCCGTAGGCCATGACAGATAATTCGCCAATCCAGGCTGAAGGGGCATTGAGAGCATAACGTCTTACTACATCGGTGCAGACCATGAGCATTAAAAGAATGATGAGCCATGAAGCGGCCTTACCAACATAGGTGCTGATCTCATCGACTCTTAGCATGAACTTATTCATCTATTACACCCCTCTTTAAAACTTGACTAAATAACATGACTATTAATCGCTATAAAAAAACCGGACGGGAAGCCGTCCGGTTTTGCTACCAAATAAAACTATTTTAAATGAGGACGATTAAGCTTTTGCTTGGCCATCTTTGAAGTAATGGTCATAGGCAATCTTCATGTCAACATCGGTCAAGAGCTGCCAACGAACTGCGCGTTGAGCAAAGGCTTTTTGTGATTCAAGCACTTTCTTAAACATGGGGTTCTCAGCTGCCTTCTTCTCAATAATTTTGTCCCAGGCCTTCAACTGAGCGACCAAAATTGACTTCGGTGTAGCGTAAAACTTCACCTTATCTTTGGTTTGCAACTCAACAAAGTCTTTTGAGTAGCGATCAATTGCTTTCCACGACATATCAGCTGAAGCTGCTTGGGTAGCGATTGCCAGAATTGAACGCAGATCGGGTGCTAATGAGTCATATTTTTTCTTATTAAAGATAATTTCAAATTGCTCTGAGCTTTGGTGAAAGCTTTGGAGCATATTGATTTTAGATACATCGGGGAAGCCAAGTAAGCGATCTGAAGAAGCATTATTAAATTCAGCAGCATCTAAAAGACCACGATCCATCGCGGGAATAATATCGCCGCCAGGAAGAGCCTGAACTGACGCGCCCATATCGGTAAAGATTTCAATCGAGAGACCGACGGTACGGAACTTTAAACCCTTTAAGTCATCGGCTTTAGCAATTGGCTTCTTGAACCAACCTAGAGGCTGAGTTGGCATTGGGCCATATGGGAAAGAGACGACGTCTAACTTCAAGCCAGAGTAGATTTCATTAATGAGTTGTTGACCACCACCATATTGGTTCCAAGACAAAACAGTATTGGCATCCATACCGAAAGCTGGGCCTGAACCCCACAGTGCTAAGGCAGCACTTTTACCGTACCAATAAGCTAAAACACCATGACCGCCATCTAATGTCCCGCTTGAAACTGCGTCGAGTAGATCAAAGGCTTTGACAACTGAACCAGCTGGTAGCACTTCAATTTTGAGTCGACCACCGGACATCGCATTGACCTTGGCAGCGTAGTCATTGGCATATTCATGAAAGATATCTTTCGTAGGCCAAGTAGACTGAAAGCGCAAGGTAATAGTTTGAGCTTGTGCTTTCGAAATCATTGGGAATCCGAGAGCAGCTGCACCAACGGAGCCAGCAGCAGCACCTTTTAAGAATTTACGACGTGGAACTTGGTTTTTAATTTCAGACATTTAATTCTCCCAGATATTATTTTTTACTTCTTGATAGACAATCAATTCCTACAAGTGTGTAAGTATAAGACTTCATTTAAATTAAAGCCTTCGGGAAAACCCTCAGATATGGGTTAAATAGCGGATTTATTGGTCCTAATCGACTGCTTTGACCATATCCTCTACGACCTTCTTGGCATCCCCGAAGACCATCATGGTTTTATCCATGTAGAAGAGTTCGTT